>JACMKJ010000121.1 GCA_014380155.1 Rhizobacter sp.
ATGCGCTGCGCCTCCCACGCCGAGAGCGCGAACTGCCCGCCGGCACGCCGCGGGTCGGTGAGCAGATCCACCATCGCGCCGACGATGGCCTTGATCGGCGCCGCCGGTGCATCGATGCGGCGTCCGCCGGGCGCGCGCAGGCGGATCAGCGCACGGTCGTCGATGGCGGCGATCTTTCGTACGTCGAGCCAGCGTGCATCACGCTTGAGCAGATCGGCCAGCAGCGGCACCAGATCCCAGCTTTCACCTGCGATCTCGATGCCGAGCGAGAGCATCCACGAGCCTTCGCGCTCGGGCAAGCGCAGTTGGATCGCCGCCGCATCGGCCTGAAGCGTCTGGTGCGCAAAACCTGGCCGCACGGCGATGGACCAGCCCTGGGCTTGCCACTGCGGCACCACCTCGGCCCAGAAGTCGCCGAAGAACTCTTCCTGAACCAAGGTCCATAGCGAGCCCGAGAGCGTGGCGTCGGCACGCCATTGCAAGGCCTCGCCGGGCACCGGGTGCAGGCCGGCGGCCCACACCGCGTCGAGTGCATCGGCCTCGGCGCTGCGGTTGCGCCGCAAGCGGTGTTCGTGACCGCGGGCGTCTTGCACGAGCTGCAGCGCGGGTGCGCGGCTGTTGAGCACCGAGGTCGGGGCCGGGGCTTCCCAGTGCAGGCCGTCGTCGCCGACGTAGACCCAATCGATGTGCGCCACGGTGACGTTCGGCCCGCGCGGGCCAAAGGGGCCGGCCGGCTCCAACCCCAGCAGCCCCTCCCCGCGGCCCAGCGTTTGCAGCGTGAGGCGGGGGCAGAAGTGGGCAGGGGGCGTGTCCTCCAAGGTCATCGCCACGATTGTGCAGGGGCGATGTGAGGGCGGCGCGGGTCACATCGCCGCTCCCCGAGGACAACTCAGGCCTTCATGCCAAACGGAACACCGCGACCGCGTGCACCAGCTGGCGGGCCTGCTGCTTCAGGCTTTCAGCAGCGGCGGCACTCTGTTCCACGAGCGCCGCATTCTGCTGTGTGGTCTGGTCCATTTGCGTCACGGCCTGGCTCACCTGCGACACACCGGAGCTTTGCTCGGCGCTCGCGCTGCTGATCTCGCCCACGATGGCGCTGACCCGGCCGATGGCCGCCACGATCTCTGCCATGGTGTGGCCGGCCTGGTCGACCTGAGACGTGCCTTGCTCCACACGTTCGACGCTGGCGGTGATGAGCGCCTTGATCTCTTTGGCTGCATCGGCGCTGCGCTTGGCCAGGCTGCGCACCTCGCTGGCCACCACCGCGAAGCCGCGCCCTTGCTCGCCTGCGCGCGCAGCCTCCACGGCCGCATTGAGCGCCAGGATGTTGGTCTGGAACGCAATGCCGTCGATCACCGAGATGATGTCGGCAATCTTGCGGCTGCTGTCGTTGATGCCCTTCATCGTCTGCACGACCTGGCCGACAGCCGTACCGCCCTTGGTGGCTACCGTGGCCGCGCCTTGTGCCAGTTGATTGGCCTGGCGCGCGTTCTCGGCGTTGTTGCGCACCGTGGTGCCCAGCTCGTCCATCGTCGCCGCCGTCTGCTGCAGGGCACCGGCCTGTTGCTCGGTGCGGCCCGACAGGTCGAGGTTGCCCTCGGCAATCTGCGAGCTGGCCGTGGCGACGCTTTCGGAACCTTGGCGAACCTGGCGCACGGTGTCGGTCAGGGAGGCCTGCATGGCCTGCAAGGCCGCCATCAGGCTGGTGGTATCGCCTGGCTTCACCACGACCGGGGTGCTCAAGTCACCGCCCGCCACGGCACGGGCGAGATTCACCGCGGTGCGCGGCTCGCCGCCCAGTTGTCCGAGCAGGCCGCGGGTGATCAGCAGGGCCATGGCAGCCCCCACCACCAGCGCGGTGATCAGCAACCCGGTCACTACGCCCTTGGCCCGCACATAGGTGGCGTGGGCTCGCTCGGCCGACATGCGCCCGCGCTCGAAACTGAATTTTGTGATGGTGCTCAGCGCACCCAGGGCCTCATCGAGCGCCATCGACGAAGCGCCGTCACTGACACCGGCGGCATCGGCCTGCTTCTTGTCACGCCCCAGGGCCACCACCTGCTGGGCAGACTTCTGGTAAGCGGCCCAACTCTGGTCGACGGCGGCCTGCAGCTTCACTTCTTCTTCGCTGACCATCAGTGCCTTGTAGCTTGCCAGCGCGTCGCTGGCCGCCTTGCTCGCGGCAGCCATCTTCTCTTCGTACTCGGCGTGGTAGCTGCGGTCCTGGGTTGCGCTGTGCTTGACCTCCATCTCGCGCATCTCCACGAGCGAGACGCGCGCTTCGGCCAGATGGCCGACACCCGAGAGCCATTTTTGTGACAACTCGATGGCGCTTTCGTCCGTTCGGGCCAGAGACACCAGCGAGATGGCACCCAGCACGGCCAGCAGCGCCAGCTCCAGAGAAAAGGCGGCCGTCAGCTGACGCCCGATGCCCATGTGCAGGAAGGTGTGCGTCACTTTCGAAAATATCTTCATGGCGTTCTCATCCAAGAACCGGGAACCATGGTGGCGTGCCGCGGCAGCGCCGCATGCCCGTTCACAGGTTCACTCGGGGTGCTTTCGTGCTTATTTCTTGTGGCCGATGTAGCTCACGCCAATGATCTTGCCGCTCGCATCCTTGATGGGGTTGTAGCAGGCGTCAAAGGCCGTGCCGAGCACGTCGATGGGGCCGCAAAACTGCTCACCCTTGCTGACGGCGGCGTACGCGGCGTTGCGCGCAAGCTGGGTGCCCACACCACGCTTGCCTTCGGGCGTGAGCACGTTGGTGCTGACGCGCACGAACTCATCGCCATCTTTGACGAACACCGTGGCGGTGGCGTTGTGGGCCTTGCGCACGGCATCCACGACGTCGTAGTTGTTGTTGATCTTGCGCTCGCCGAAGTAGATGGCCGGCACGGCTTTGCCGCCGACCGCGTCGGTGCCTTCGATCTTGGGTGCGCCGATCTTGGCCAGGCGGGCGTCGAGGTCGGCGATGGTGGCCTTCGGCTCATAGGCGTGAGCCGACAGGCAGGCGGCGAACAAGGCCGCCGCGGCGATGGCGTGGGGATAAGTCTTCACGGTCACACTCCAGTGGAAAGGGTTGAGAACCGGCCTCATGCCAGCACTTGGTAGGTTGTCGGCGCGATTGGCAAAAAACTGAGCCGGGCCACTCAGCGCTTTGGATCGACCCTGGCCAAAAGCCGCATTCGTGCGTGCTGCTTCACACGCCGCGCGCGCGGCTACGGGCTCGCCGCCGGCAGCGTCACCAGAAAGGCCGAGCCCTTGCCGGGCTGGCTGTGCACGCGGATTTCGCCACCCATCATCTCGACCAGCTTCTTGGCCAGGGCCAGGCCGATGCCGCTGCCCTTGACGCCGGTCGATTCGGCCCCCAGGCGGTCGAAGGGGGTGAACATGCGCTCGAGTTGCGCCAGCGACATGCCCACACCGGTGTCTTCGACCCGCAGCTCGACCACCGGCCCGCGGTCGATGGCGGTCAAGGTGACACGGCCGCCCGCGTGGTTGTACTTGATGGCGTTCGACAACAGGTTGTTGACGATCTGGCGCACCCGCCGCGGGTCGCCCATCACCCGCAGCGGCACGCCCTGCGGCAGCTGAGGCACCAGGCTCACCTGCGCCTGGTCGGCCAGCATGGTCAGCTCGGCCAGGCTGGCCAGCACCAGGACACCCAGGTCCATGTCGACGGGGGCCACGCTGAGGTGGCCCAGCTCGGCGCCCGAGAGGTCGAGGATGTCTTCAATCAGGTCGAGCATGTGCTGCCCGCTGCTCATGATGACGCCGGCCCACTGGCGGTGTTTGGGGCTCAGCGTTTCGTCCATCTGGCTCAGCTGCGCAAAGCCGAGCACCGCGTTGAGCGGCGTGCGCAGCTCATGGCTGACCCGCGACAGGAATTGCGTCTTGTTGTGGCTGGCAGCCTCGGCCACGTCGCGCTGCATGCGCGCTTCTTCGACCTGGCGGCGGTTGGTGATTTCCATCACCACCCCACGCAGCTTGACGATCTCGCCCGCCTCGTTGCGCACCGCGTCGCCACGGGCTTCGAGCCAGCCCATGCTGCCGTCAGGC
>JACMKJ010000122.1 GCA_014380155.1 Rhizobacter sp.
AGGCGAAGCCGCCGCCCGCGCGCGCATCGTGCATGGCATGCCCGACGTGCTGGACACCCAACGCACACGCTATGCCGGCCGCAAGGTGCTGGTGGTGGGTGCTGGCCACTCGGCTGCAGGCAACCTGCTTGCGCTAGCCACACTGGCCGAACAGGAGCCAGCCACGCGCCTGGCCTGGGCCGTGCGCGGCACCGACATGCGCCGGCTCTTCGGCGGCGGAGAAAACGACGGCCTGCCTGCACGCGGCGCACTCGGCACTCGCCTGCGCGCACTGGTCGAGCAGGGTCGGCTTGAGCTGCATCGGGGCTTCGGAATTCGCGAGCTGGTGCCAGGCGCCGAGGGCTTGCGTGTGCTGGCCGTTGACTCCAGCAAGGTGCCGATAGATGGCGTCGACGAGATCATCGCGTCCACCGGCTCGCGGCCCGACCTCGGCATCGGGCGCGAGCTGCGCCTGCGCCTCGACCCGTGGCTCGAGAGCACCGACGCTCTGGCCCCATTGATTGACCCCAACGAGCACAGCTGCGGCACCGTGCGCCCGCACGGACACCGCGAGCTGGCGCACCCCGAGCCCGGCTTCTACGCCATCGGTGCCAAGAGCTACGGCCGCGCCCCCAACTTCCTGATGGCGACGGGCTACGAGCAGGCGCGCTCGGTGGTGGCGGCCTTGGCGGGTGACTTGCGGGCGGCAGACGAAGTGCGGCTCGAACTGCCCCAGACGGGTGTGTGCTCGGTCGACCTGGCGAGCCCCGAACCCGGCGGCGAGGCCTCGGCCTGCTGCGATGGGCCCGCGAAGGCTGATGCCAGCGCGTGCTGTGTGCTCGATGAAGTGAAAAAGGCCGAGGGCGAGGCGGGTTGTGGTTGCGGGCCCAAAAAAGCCGCACCGGCCGCGGCCGCGGTATCGGCCTGCTGCCGCTGACGTGAGCGAGCCGCGCCGCATCGGCACCGTGGCCGCGCTCGGTTCGGCGCAGACCCTGGCCTGGGCATCGACCTACTACCTGCCCGCCATGCTGGCCGCGCCGATGGCGCGCGACCTGGGGGTGAGCACGCCGACGGTGTTTGCGGCCTTTTCGGTGGCGCTGGGGGTCTCGGCCTTGTTGGGGCCGGCCGCCGGCCGCACCATCGACCGCCACGGCGGGCGCCCGGTGTTGATCGGCACCAGCATGTTGTTCGCATCGGGACTGGTCGCGCTGGGCGCTGCGCAAGGCGTGTGGTCGCTCTTCTCGGCGTGGGTGCTGATCGGCCTGGCCATGGGCAGCGGTCTCTACGAAGCGGCCTTCGCGACGCTGGTACGCCTTTATGGCCACGGCTCACGCAACGCCATCACGGGCATCACCCTGATCGCCGGCTTTGCAAGCACCGTCGGCTGGCCGCTGTCGACGCTGCTGGAGGCGCAGCTCGGCTGGCGCGGTGCCTGTTTCACCTGGGCGGCGCTGCACCTGTTGATCGGCTTGCCGCTCAACATCAGCCTGCCGCGGGCACCGGCCAAACCCGAGTTGCCTCGGGCCGACACAGCGAGTGCTGCGCATCCACAAGCGCCACCGATGCGCGCGAGTCTCACCACCGCCCTGCTCGCGTTCGTTTTCGCGGCCACCTGGTTCACCAGCACCGCGATGGCGGCGCATTTGCCGGTCTTGCTGCAAGCCACCGGGGCGAGCCTGGCGGTGGCCGTGGGTGTGGGCGCGTTGATCGGCCCGGCACAGGTGGCGGGTCGCTTGTTGGAGTTCGGTTTTCTGCGCCACGTGCACCCGCTCTTGTCGGCCCGGTTGGCCGCCTTGGGCCACCCGCTGGGCGTGGTCTTGTTGCTGTCGGCGGGCCCGGTGTTGGCGCCGATGTTTGCGGTGCTGCACGGTGCCGGCAATGGCATCCTGACCATCGCCAAGGGCACGCTGCCGCTGGTGCTGTTTGGCCCGCAGGGTTATGGCGAGCGGCAAGGTCTGCTGATGCTGCCGGCGCGTGTGGCGCAGGCGCTGGCGCCATTTGTCTTCGGGCTCGCGCTGGCGCACTGGGGCGGCGCAGCGGTGTGGCTTTCAGCGGGCCTGGGGGTGCTGGCTTTTCTGGTGCTGATGGTGCTGCCGGCAGTCAGCCGGGGCACGGCCTCGCACTAGACACGGGACCAGGCTTGCGAGATGGCCGAGCGGCGTTCAGGGCTCGACGATCCGGCCGTTGACGAAGGTCTGCTCGCCGATCACCTCGATCAGGATCTCGCCGAAGCGGCTTTCCCAGACGTAGCGCAGCACCCCGCTGGTGGCCAGCGGCGGAGGCACCTGCTCTGAGTCGTCGAGGCGCAACAGCGTCTCGGGGTAAACCGGCGCGTTCATGCAGAACCCCGGTACGTCAGAGCCAGCGCCACAGGCGCAGCAGCCAGGACGGCATGCGTTGGGGGTCGGGGCGGTAGTTCTGGCGGAGTTGATGGTTCATCGAGGCCTCCAATGGCAATCACTGTATATGCATACAGTATGCAGCCAGGCCGACCCGCTCGTCAAGCGACCAGGCGCCCTGCCAACCTGAAACGCGCGCTACCCGGATCATGCGCCGCGCCAGCATCGAGCCCTGTGCCTGGGTGCTCAACAAGAGCGTGCTCGCCACTCGCACGACTGGTCATACCGAGCGGGCAGCCTGGGCTCAAGCCGCGAGGTGCCGCTTGAAGAACGCCACCGTGCGCTGCCAGGAAAGCTTGGCAGCTGCCTCGTCGTAACGTGGCGTGGTGTCGTTGTTGAAACCGTGCTGCACACCCGGGTAGATGAACGCCTCGTGGGACACACCCGCAGCCTTGAGCGCCGCCTCGTAAGCAGGCCAACCTGCGTTGACGCGCTCGTCGGCGCCCGCGTACTGCAGCAGCAGCGGCGCCTTGATGCGCGGCACATCGGCGGCGGCGGGTTGCCCGCCATAAAACGGGACACCGGCCGCCAGCTCGGGCAAGCGGGTGGCCAGGTGGTTGACGAGCCCGCCTCCGTAGCAGAAGCCCACCGCACCGACCTTGCCGTTGCCGGCGGGCAAGGCCTTGAGGTAGCCGAAGGCAGCGATGAAGTCTTCACGCGTTTTGGTCTGATCGAGCTTGGGGAACAGCTCGCGCGCTTTGTCTTCGTCACCGGGGTAACCACCCAACGGCGCCAGTGCGTCGGGCGCGAGTGCGATGAAGCCATCGAGCGCGAGCCTTCGGGTGATGTCTTCGATGTGCGGGTTGAGCCCGCGGTTTTCGTGGATCACCAGCACCGTGCCCAGCTTGCCCGATGACTGCGCCGGCTGGGCCAGATAGGCCTTGACGGTGCCATAACCCAGCGGCGAAACGATCTCGATGCGGCTGGTCTTGATGCGCGTGTCTTGTGGTGAGACCTGCTGCGCGGCAGCGAAGCTCGGGCTCAGGGCGGCCAGCAAGCCAGCGGCCGAGGCACCCGCTGCCACGTGGCGCGAAGCCCCGTCGAGAAAACCGCGCCGGCTGATGCCGCCATGCACGTACTGGTCAAACAGTTTCAAGACCTCGGGGTGGAAGTCTGTGGCAGTCAGTCGGGTCATGCGATGCCTGGCTGTGAACGTCTGTGATGGGTGTCAGATGTGGGTGGGCTGAACCTGCGGGGCAATGTAGCCCTGGCGTGCAGCCGCGTCCACGGCAGTGGCATTCGCGCGTAACTCAACCGCCGTGTCGTCACGCAGCAGGCCATGCCGCTTGAGCAAGGTGCGCAATGTGTTGCGTGTGACGCCCAGCAGCTTGGCAGCCTGTACCTGGTTGTCTCGGCTGTGGCTGAACGCGCCGTGAACCAGCAGCGACTCGATCCGCTCGAACAAGCGCGGCTGGCGCTGCTCCAGCAACAACTGCAAAGCCTGCGCGAGCAGATCGAGCGGCGCCACCGGTGAGGGCTCGGTGACTTGTGTCGCCGGTGCGGCGAGGCCGGCAACCACCGTTGAAAACGGGAGCAACAACGAGAAGCGAAAGTCACTCGCCCGCACCACGCCGTCCTTGCACACGATGAGCGCGTAGTGGATGACGTTTTCCAGCTCGCGGATGTTGCCCGGCCAGCCATAGGCCAGCAGAGCGCCCTGCGCCTCAGGTGGCAACACCGGCCCCTTGAGCAGCAGCTTGCCGGCATAGACCGACATGAAGTGGCGCGCCAGCGGCAAGATGTCGCCGGTGCGCTCGCGCAGCGGTGGCAGCTCGATGGCGGCCACGCTCAGCCGGTAGTAGAGGTCGGCGCGAAAGTGCCGCGCTTCCACCGCGCGGCGCAGGTCAACGTTGGTGGCGGCCACCAGCCGCACGTCGAGCGGGATGGCGCGGCGCGAACCCAGGCGCACCACCTGCCGCTCTTGCAGCACGCGCAGCAGCTTCACTTGCAAGGCGAGCGGCAGGTCGCCGATTTCGTCGAGAAAAAGCGTGCCGCCATTGGCCGCTTCGAACCAGCCCGCGCGCGCCTGGCCGGCACCGGTGAATGCACCCATCTCGTGGCCGAAGAGTTCGGCGTCGATCAGGGTCTCGCTGAAAGCGCCGCAGTTCACCGCGAGAAACGGCCCGCTGCGCCGGCTGCACTTGTGGATGTGTCGTGCGACCAATTCCTTGCCGGTGCCGGTCTCGCCGACCACCAGCACGGTGGCTTCGGTCTGCGCCACACGCTCGATGTCTTCGAGCAGGGCAACCGAGCGCGGGTCGTGAAATATCAAGGCTCCTTCGCTTCGGGGCAGTGTGGTGGTGGCCATAGACAGCGGACCGAGCTTAGGCAGAGGCTCTTGCAGCAGGAACGAAGCTTTGCAAGCTTCGATATGCCGAATAAGCTTGCTCGAATTGCGCAGTTGAGCGCGCCGAGACGCACAACTAGCATCGTGTTCATGAACAAGTTGCTGCGTCGCCTGCTCTCTTATTTTGCCCATGAGCATGGTCGCTTCGTGACCTTGTGGCTGCGAACGTGCAACCCCTCCAACCACGAGCACGCCCGCTATCTGCGCCGCTGGGGTGGCCTGCAGTCGATCGGCGAAAACACCACCATCACACGCGGTGCGGTGTTCACCGACCCGGCCTACGTGCGCATCGGTTCGAACTGCGGCATTTCAGTGGCCACCTTCATCGGCCACGATGGCTCGATCCGGGTGCTCAACAACGCCTATGGCGTGCGGCTCGACGCGGTCGGCAAGATCGACATTCGCGACAACTCGTTCATCGGCTACGGCGCGATCATCATGCCGGGCGTGACGATCGGGCCCAACTCGGTGGTGGGCGCCGGTGCGGTGGTCACCAAGGATGTGCCACCCAACACGGTGGTCGGCGTGGCCGCCACGCGCCGCCTGATGAGCACCGAGGAGCTGGTGGCACGCAAGCTGGAGCGCGCCCGCAGCTACCCCTGGTACCCCTTGATTGCTCAGCGTGCAGGTGACTTCGACGCGGCCATGGAGCCCGAGCTGTTGCGCCGGCGGATCGCCTCGTTCTACCCCGCAGATCCTTTGCCCACCAGCGGCTGACTCGGGCTGGCTCGGGCATAGAAGCCTCGGCAAGCCCCTGGTTCAGCCACCGGGGCGCGGCCAGCCGATACTTCGGCCATGAGAGTTTTTGCCGTCTCCGACGTTCACGTCGACTACGCCGTCAATGCGCAATGGGTCGAGAGCCTGTCGACCACCGACTTCCAGAACGATGTGCTGATCCTCGCCGGCGACGTGTCTGATTCGCTGGGCAAGATGGAGATGTGCTTCAACACGCTGGCGCGGCGCTTCATGAAGGTGCTGTTCGTGCCGGGCAACCACGACCTGTGGGTGGTGCGCGATGCGGCCACGCTCACCTCGCTTCAAAAGCTGGACGCCGTGCGCGCCCTGGCCGAGGCCTGCGGCGTCTCGATGCAGCCCTATCACCGGGGCTCGCTGTCGATCATCCCGATGATGAGCTGGTACGACTTCTCGTTCGGCCCGCCGAGCGCCGAGCTGCGCGAGCGCTGGATGGACTTTCACGCCTGCCGCTGGCCCGAAGGTTTTGGCACCGCCGAGGTGGCCACCCATTTTCTCGACATGAACGAATCGCTGGCCCGCCGAGGTGATGAAACCATCATTTCGTTTTCGCACTTTCTGCCGCGCATCGATGTGATGCCCTCGTTCATCCGCGAGCCCGGCCGCATGCTCTACCCGGTGTTGGGTGCCAACCGGCTGGACGAGCAGATTCGCCGGCTCGGCTCGGCGATTCACGTCTATGGTCACAGCCACGTCAACCAGCGCACCACCATCGATGGCACGCTCTACGTGAACAACGCCTTCGCCTACCCCAAAGAGACCCGCATCGCCGCGAAGGCACTGGTGTGTGTGCATGAAACCGTCTGACGAATTGCTCGCGCCACACCAGGTTCACCTGTGGCATGCGTTCACCCCGCAGCAAGACGAGGCGCTCAACGCGCTGCAACTCGGCTTGCTGACGCCCGACGAGCGCACGCGCATGGCGCGCTTCCACTTCGAAAGAGACCAGCATCGCTATCTGATCACTCGCGCGCTGGTGCGCACCGTGTTGTCGCGCTACGCGCCGATCGCCCCCGCCGACTGGACCTTCGAGCCGGGGCCCCATGGGCGGCCGTACATCACCAACCCGCACCTGCTGGCGCAACAGCTGCGCTTCAACCTCTCACACACCGACGGTCTGGTCGTGCTCGCCGTGACCACCGGCCGAGAGGTCGGTATCGACACCGAAAGCACCGCACGCACGGCCCCGCTGGAGGTCGCCGACCGCTTCTTCTCCCGGCAGGAAGCCCAGGCCTTGCGCGCCCTGCCCGCGGCCGAACAGGCCCACCGCTTCTGGGAACTGTGGACCTTCAAGGAGAGCTACATCAAGGCGCGCGGCCTGGGGCTGTCGCTGCCGCTGAGCAAGTTCTCTCTGCAGCTCGACGGCGATGCGCGCGTCGACATCGGCTTTGATGAAGGTTTGGACGACTCACCTGCGCGCTGGCGCTTCTGGCAGCTCAGGCCCGACGCCAATCACCTGGTCGCCTTGTGCCTGGAAGCATCAACGACGGAGCTGGTGGAGTTCTCTTGCAAAGCCGTGCAACCGCTGTTGTCGGAGGACACTCTGGCGTTCGAGTTGACCCGTCGGCCGCGCGCCTTTCAGGGCTGAAGCTCCTGCAGCGTGGTGACGATCTGGGCAAAGGTCGGCCGCAGCTCGCCCCAGGCCTGTTGGCCCAGCGTCTGCGGCTGGCTCAGCACCCCCAGGCGCTGGCGCTCGGAGAACGGTGTTTTGGACGCAAACACGATCACATTGCCTTCGCGCTTGACGTGCACCCTCAGCACATGGGCCTCGAAGCTGCGCTCGATGCGCCCGACCAGCAGCGCGTAGTCAGGGTGCTCGATGTGCAGGTTGACCACCAGCAGGCCGTGGGGTGACAACACCTGGTGGCAGGCGTCGTAGAACGATTGCGAGGCCAGGCTCTCGGGCATGCCGTCGTAGTCGTAGCCATCGACCAGCAGCACGTCGTGGCGCTGAGAGGTGTCGCGCACGTAGTTCGCACCGTCGGCTTGCAGCACCCGAAAACGCTCGTCGTCGCTCGGCACGCGGAACTCGTCACGCAGTGCGATCACGTGCGGGTTGATCTCGGCCACGGTGATGTGCGCATCGGGCAGGTGGCGGTGGCAGAACTTGGCGAGCGAGCCGCCACCGAGGCCGATCATGGCGATGGACGCAGGCCGGGCGTTGAACAGCAGGAAGCCCATCATGGCGCGTGTGTACTCCACATCGAGTGCGTCGGGCTTTTCAAGCCGCATGCGGCTTTGCAGCTCGCTGATCGAAAAATGCAGCGACTTGGTGTTCACGTCGTCCCACACGAAGGGGCGAACGTGTTCCGCAGGGTCGAGCTTATCGGGCATGGCTCGTGCGGCTGAAACGCTGCGCCAGATCAGCAGCCACCGAGGGCAGCGCCATGGCGATCAGCAACAAGGCGATCGGGATCGTGGCCGAAAAACCCATCGCCTTGAATGCCAGCGCACCCACCAGCCCGCCGCCAAAAAAAAGGCCCAGGATGGTGGCGTGGATGAAAAGCTTGTCGAGGTTGGCGCGCACCACGTGCACGTCGTTGCCTTCGCGGGTGCGGTTCCAGTAGAGCAGGCGGCCGAGCTCGATGCCGAGGTCGGTGACCACGCCCGTCATGTGCGTGGTGCGGATCTCGGCCTGCGAAATCTTGGTGACGATGGCGTTTTGCAGACCCATGATGAAACACAGCAGCAGCACGGCGGTGGGCACCAGCAGGTGTACCGACGACTTCAGGTTGGCCCCCACCAGGCCGAACAACAGCAACAACGAGGCTTCGAGCATCAAGGCCAGGGCAAACTTGCTGTGCAGCTGTCGCCGGCGCGCCCAGTTGATGAGCAGGGCCGTGGTGGCGGCACCCGCGATGAACGACAGCAGCGACACCAGCCCGGCCAATGCCAGCCCGAGGCTGCCCACCACCAGATCGTCGGCAATCGCCGAGACGATGCCGGTCATGTGCGATGTGTAGCGCTGCACGGCGAGAAAACCACCCGCATTGACGGCACCCGCCACGAAGGCCAGCACACCGCCCAGCTGCCGGTTGGCCCGCTGGGTGCGGTGTTTGTCGGTCAGCTGGCGCAGGAACAGGAGTGGGGTCACTGCGAGAATTGTGGTCGCTATCCTGTGCCCTAGCCGCACTGCCCCACGTAGCCGCAGGCGGTGCAGAAGTCGCAGCCGTCCTTGTGGATCACGTTGGGGTTGCCGCACTCGGGGCAGATCTTGCCGGTGAGCACCGGACCGGCGGCGGCGTCTTCGGGGGCTTCGAGCACGCCCATGTCGCGCACCGGGAAGCCCTCTTCGGTCAGCACGCCCAGCATCGCGTAGCGGTGGATGATCAGCCGCGCAAGATAGGCCACGGTCGAGGGCCAGGTCTGCTGGCGGCGCTCGCCGTGCGGCAGGCCGGGCACGAACGCCATGAAGTGGCCCAGCGGCTCGGCGTAGTTGAGCAGCTTGCGCAGCTTCATGCCGATCCAGGCCGGGTCGATCACCCGCATGTCGAGCGAGAGCACGCGTGCCAGGCCGTCGAGCGCACGCGGGTAGTTGCCCGAGAAGCCGACCGCACACGGTCGCGTGACGGCCACGCCGTCGGGGCCCGGCAGCGTCACCTCCTTCAGCGTGAGGGTGAACGCTTCGTCGGTGGCGGGGTTGCTCACGTCGACCGCCCAGGCCAGCGTGCCCGAGGGGCCGGTGTGCGGCTCGTCGCGCGCAAACATGGCGTCGATGACTGGCGTGGGGCCGTTGCGGCCCAGGCGCGGCAAGGCCTTGAGCTGCTCGCAGCGCCATCGGATCACTGCCGCCGTGGCCGCCACCACGCCAGCGAACAAACGCCGCTCGCCGCTGGGCGGGAAGGGCATCTCGAAGGCACGCTCTTCGGCCACGGTGGCGAGCACGTCGAGCTTGAGCTGCAGCCAGGCCGGGTCGTTGGCGCGCAGATCCATCGACAAGGTCTTGGCCAATGCACCCAGGCCGCGCGGCTGCTCGGCCCCATTGATCCACACCTCGAAGGGCTTGGGCACACCGTCGTCACCCGCCAGCTCGCCGACGAACAAGGCGAACTCACCGAAGGGGTGGTGAACCATGAAGGTCCAGGCCGCGTTGCCAGCGGGCAGCTCGGGCCGGCCGGGCCAGCGCAATGACGAGAGCACGGGCGCGGGCAGGCGGTCGAGGGCGAGGCGCTGGTTGGCGTCGTTGAGCTTCATCACCGTGGCATTGGCCGTGGGTGTGGTGCTCAGCACCGAGCCCAGCACGGCGTTGGGCCGGTAGGTGGCGAGGCCCTTCAGGCCTGACTGCCAGGCCTTCATGTAGAGGTTTTGAAAGTCGGCGTAGGGGTAGTCGGCCGGCACGTTGACGGTCTTGGAGATGGCGGTGTCGATACACGGCGCCACGGCGGCCACCATGGCCTCGTGGTCGAGCGCGCTCATCTCCAGTGCGGTCACGAAGGCGTGGGGGAGCGGTGTGCTGGCGCCCTTCAGATGCCGGTACAAGCGCCAGGCGTGGTCTTCGACCGCGTACTCCTTGAAGCCGCCATCGGGCATGCGCTTCTTGCGGGTGTAGCTCCAGCTGAAGGCGGGCTCGATGCCGTTGCTCGCGTTGTCGGCAAAGGCCAGGCTGATGGTGCCGGTGGGCGCGATCGACAGCAGGTGCGAGTTGCGCAGGCCATGGGCGCGGATGCGCTCGCGCAGGCGCTGCGGCAAGCGCGAGGCGAAGGTGCCGCTGCTCAGGTACAGGTCGGCGTTGAAGAGCGGGAAGGCGCCGCGCTCCTGCGCGAGGTCGATCGACGCGTCGTAAGCCGCGTCTCGCATGAGCTCGGAGATGCGCCGCGCCATGCTGCGCGCCTCGGGCGTGTCGTAGCGCAGGTTGAGCATGATGAGCGCGTCGCCCAGGCCGGTGAAGCCCAGGCCCACGCGGCGCTTGTTGCGCGCTTCTTCCTGCTGCTGCGGCAGCGGCCAGACGGTCACGTCGAGCACGTTGTCGAGCATGCGCACCGCAACCCGGGCCACTTTGGCAAAACCTTCTTCGTCGAAGCGCGCGTTCGGCTCGAAGGGGTCGGTGATGAAACGTGTGAGGTTGATCGAGCCGAGGCAGCAGCAGCCGTAAGACGGCAGGGGTTGCTCACCGCAGGGGTTGGTCCCGGCGATGGTCTCGCAGTACGAGAGGTTGTTGTCGCCGTTGATGTGGTCGAGAAACAGCACGCCCGGCTCGGCGTGGTCGTAGGTCGAGCGCATGACCTGGTCCCACAGCTCGCGGGCTTTCAGCTTGCGGTAAACCCACTGCCCGCCTTGCAGGTAAGCGCCGGCGGCCTTTTGCGCCACGCCGGGCTCGGCGCGGTGCACCAGCTCGACTTCGGTATCGGCCTGCACGGCCTCCATGAAGATGTCGGTCACACCGACCGAGATGTTGAAGTTTTTCAGATCGCCGCCGTCCTTGGCGTGGATGAATTCTTCGATGTCGGGGTGGTCGCAGCGCAGCACGCCCATCTGCGCGCCGCGCCGGGCGCCGGCGCTCTCGACCGTTTCGCAGGAGCGGTCGAACACGCGCATGTAGCTCACCGGTCCCGAGGCGCTGCTCTGCGTGCTGCCCACCCAGGCACCGCGCGGGCGGATGCGCGAGAAGTCGTAGCCCACACCCCCGCCACGGCGCATGGTCTCGGCCGCTTCGGTGAGCGCGATGTAGATGCCGGGGTGGCCGTCGTCGACATGGGCAATGGAGTCGCCCACGGGCTGCACGAAGCAGTTGATCAGCGTGGCCGACAGCTCGGTGCCCGCCGCCGACTGGATGCGCCCCGCCGGCACGAAGCCGTGGCGCAGGGCGTGCGCAAAGCGCTCCTCCCACAGCGCGCGTTGGGCCGGCTGCTCGGCCTGTGCCAGTGCGCGGGCGACACGCTGGTTGACCGCCTCGGCCGAACGCTCGTCGCCCTTGGCGTACTTTTCGATCAGCACCTCGGCGCTGATGTCTTGTGCAGGCAGGTTGGCCAGGGTGTGGAGGTTGGCTTCTTGCGCGCTGTGCATGGTGGACGCTTCCTCGGTACGGTGCAGGGCAATGCACTGTGACGCACCCCAGCGCTTTGACACCGGGCAAAACCCTGACCGCGGCAGGTGCTTGAAATCGGTAAGCGCACCTTCCCGGCATCGACCAGGCCGTGAAGCAAATTGTTTTATAACGCCAACGTCGAGGCCACGATGGCCGCGCCCAGCTGAAGCGCCCACCCTAGAACCACCCAAGGAACCACATGACCGGCCTGCTGACCGACCGCCTGCAACGCATCACCGCCCACCTTCAAGACCACTACATCACGCCCGGCAAGCTGGTCGGCTGCCAGACCCTGGTGGCCCAGCACGGCCAGGTGGCCTACAGCAGCGCGCTCGGCCGCATGGACCGCGAGCGCGACAAGCCGATGCGCGAAGACACCATCTTCCGCATCTACTCCATGACCAAGCCCATCACCTCGGTGGCGCTGATGAGCTTGTACGAGCAGGGGCACTTCCAGCTCAACGACCCGGTGAGCAAGGTGATCCCCGAGTGGCGCGACCAGCGGGTCTATGTGTCGGGCGACGCGGACAACATGCAGACCAAGGCGCCCGATCGACCCGTGACCTTTCGGCACGTGCTCAGCCACAGCGGCGGCCTCACCTACGGCGGCGGGCTCAACCCACCGGGCACGCCGGTGCACCCGGTCGACGCGGTCTACGCCAAGCTCGGCCTCGCACGCGGAGGGCGTGAAGACCTGGCAACTTTTGTGCGCAAGCTGGGCCAGGTGCCGCTGCGCTACGAGCCGGGCGAGCGCTGGATGTATTCGTTCTCGACCGACGTGTGCGGCTACCTGGTGCAGGCCTTGTCGGGCATGCCGTTCGAAGACTATCTGCAAAAGCACATCTTCGAGC
>JACMKJ010000123.1 GCA_014380155.1 Rhizobacter sp.
ACCGCATGATGTCGAACAAGCCGCTGCGCCCGAGCCGGCGCGCGGCAGCTGCAGCAGCAGCCACCGCTGCGGCGTCGGCCGCCACGCCCAACAACAACATCACCACCGGCGCCACGGTGGCCCTGCGCGAAACCGCGGTCACCGGGTCGAGCGCGCTGATCGGCTTTGCCAGCAACCTGGCCATCATTTTCTTCATCGCCTTCTTCGTGCTGATCGGCGGGCGGCCGCTGACCGAGCGTTTTCTCGGCCTGTGGGGCGAACACCCCGACGCCTATGCACGCGCGCAAGCGGCCTTGCTGGAGAGTGCTCGCCAGATCCGCCTCTATGCCGGTGTGCTGCTGATCACCAACACCTTGATCGGCCTCGCCGTCTGGATCGCCTTCCTGATCGCGGGCCTCCCCGATGCGGCGGGTTGGGGCATCGCTGCTGCGGTCTTGCACGTGATTCCCTACCTGGGCATGGCGCTAGTCACCGGGCTGGGCGCGGCTGAAACCTTTCTCGCCCACGAAACACTGGGAGCGTCGCTCGGCATGGCCACTTACCTGGTCGTCATGTCGACCTTCATCGGCACGGTGGTGGCGGCCTGGCTGCAAGGCCGCGCCGCCAAGATGAACCCGGCCGCCGTGTTCATCGGCCTGGTGTTCTGGGGCGCGTTGTGGGGGGTGTGGGGCCTGTTCCTCGGGCCTGCCCTGGTGGTGCTGCTCAAGGTGGTGGCCGAGCACACGAAAGGCGGCGTGCGGCTGGCCACTTTGATGCAGGGTTGAGTGGCATCACAAGCCGTTTCCATGGTCGGCACGATCCCCGCTTATAGTTCTGCCTGTCACTTCTCTCGAGCGTTCTGACCATGACCAAAACCTCTCGAGCGGTACCCAAGCCTGCGCCCAAGCGAGCGGCCAAACCGGCTTCCAAACGGGCCGCGTCTCCGACGAGCAAAAAGGCCCGACGCTCCGCCACGAATACCGCGATCGCGACCGAGCTGGCCCCTGCCGTTGCCATCGCCCTCCTGGACAAAACCGACCAGTCCCCGGGAGACCCCGCACCGGCGCTCGATGTGTTGGCCGTTGCTGCCGTTCCCTCCGAGATCAAGGGCAACGTGCGCATGCAACTCATGTTCGAGAACGGAGCGGTTTTGCCGGTCGAGATGAGTGCCGACGCCGGCGCCGCGCTCTCGAAGGGTCTTCAAGACGAAATACCGAAGGCTTAGCCGCTTGAAACTCGCCACCTGGAACGTCAATTCACTCGCCGTGCGGCTGCCGCACCTGCTGGAATGGCTGGCCGCCACCCAGCCCGACGCGGTGTGCCTGCAAGAGACCAAACTCACCGACGACAAGTTTCCCCACGCCGAGATCGAGGCCGCGGGTTATCGCGCCGAGTGGTTCGGCCAGAAGACATACAACGGTGTCGCGCTCCTGAGCAAAACCGTCGCCGCTGATGTGGTCAAAAACATCCCCGGCTTCGATGACGAGCAGGCGCGCGTGATCACCGGCACCGTCAACGGCATCCGGCTGATCGGCGCCTACGTGGTCAACGGCCAGGCGCTCGGCACCGACAAGTTCGCCTACAAGATGCGCTGGCTCGACGCGCTGCGCGCCTTCGTGGCCAGCGAGCTCGCCGTGCATTCGCGGTTGGCGCTGCTCGGCGACTTCAACATCGCCCCCGAAGACCGTGATGTGCACGACCCTGCTGCCTGGGTCGGGCAGGTGCTGGTGTCACCCGAAGAGCGTGCGCACTTTGTGCAACTGCAGGCGCTGGGTTTGCACGACGCTTTCCGGCTCTTCGAGCAGCCGCCCAAGACCTACAGTTGGTGGGACTACCGCATGCTCGGCTTTCAGAAGAACAAGGGGCTGCGCATCGACCACATCATGGTGAGTGATGCGCTCAAGCCCCAGGTCACCGCCTGCGTGATCGACCGCGCCATGCGCAAGAAAGAGAAGCCCAGCGATCACGCTCCGGTGATCGCAGAGATCTGAGCCCCCCAGTCGCTTCGCTCCTGCCCCCGAGGGGCGCCGCCTGGCGGACCGGCGAAGCCGGCTCCGCGGGCGTTGCTTGAGAGGCACTTCGCTTCGCTTTTGCAAGCAAAGCACTTGTCAGTCGTCTAGTCCGAGCTCCTGGATTTTTCGGGTGATGGTGTTGCGCCCGATGCCCAGCTTCTGAGCCGCTTCGATGCGACGCCCACGCGTGATCTCCAGCGCGGTGTGAATCAGCTGCGCTTCGAACTTGCGGGTGAGCGTGTCCCACACCTCGGGCACGCCAGCTTGCAGCATGCCGCGTGACTCGCGCTCCAGGTCGGAAAGCCAGTTGGGGCTGACCGCGAGCGCGATTTCGGCGGCCGGTTGAGGCGTCAGCGGCATCGGTGCCGCCCATGCCACAGCAGGCACGGCAGGGATGGGAGGCAGTGATTCGGCACTCTCGACCGACACCGGGACGGCCGGCGCCACCGCAAGCCGTGCAGCAGGCACTTCACCCAGTAATTCGGGCGGCAGATCCTTGGGCTCGATGACCTGGGCGGGTGCCATCACCGTGAGCCAATGGCAGATGTTTTCGAGCTGGCGCACGTTGCCGGGAAAGTCGAACTGCATCAGCCGCGACAAGGCCGCATCGGTGATGCGCTTGGCTTCAACGCCCAGCTCCTTCGCGCTTTTTTGCAGGAAGAAGCGCGCCAGCGAGGGCACGTCTTCGCGCCGCTCGCGCAAGGCGGGCAGGCGCAGGCGGATCACGTTGAGGCGGTGAAACAAGTCTTCGCGGAAAGCGCCGAGCTTGACGCGTTCTTCCAGGTTTTGATGGGTCGCCGCGATCACCCGCACATTGCTGCGCAACGGGTTGTGGCCACCCACGCGGTAGAACTGGCCATCGCTCAGCACACGCAACAAACGCGTCTGCAGATCGAAGGGCATGTCGCCGATTTCGTCGAGGAAGAGCGTGCCGCCATCGGCTTGCTCGAAGCGGCCACGGCGAGTGGTCTGCGCGCCGGTAAACGCCCCGCGCTCATGGCCGAAGAGTTCGGATTCGAGCAGGTCTTTCGGGATGGCCGCGGTGTTGATGGCCACAAACGGCCCGTTGGCGCGCGGGCTGTGCTTGTGCAGCGCGTGGGCCACCAGCTCCTTGCCCGAACCCGACTCGCCGGTGATCAACACCGTGACGATGCTCTGGCTCAAGCGGCCGATGGCACGAAACACGTCTTGCATGGCCGGCGCCTGGCCCAGCATCTCGGGCATTTGTGCGATGCGCTCGTCGCGCACCTCTTCGCGCATGCTCTCTTCGAGCGCACGGCGGATCAGCTCCACTGCCTTGGGCACGTCAAACGGCTTGGGTAGATATTCGAAAGCGCCGCCTTGAAAGGCGCTGACGGCGCTGTCGAGGTCGGAGTAGGCCGTCATGATGATGACAGGCAGACCCGGGGCCCGCTCCTTGACCTTGGTCAGCAGCTCGATGCCCGAGCCACCCGGCATGCGGATGTCGGAGACCAGCACCTGCGGCAAGTCGTCTTCGAGCGCGGCAAGCACGTCGCGTGGGTTGGTGAAGCTGCGGACTGCCAGGTCCTCGCGCGCCAGTGCCTTCTCCAACACGAATCGGATGGATTGGTCGTCGTCAACGATCCAGATGGGTTTCATGCCCTGCCTGTGGTTGGGCCGCTGACGAGAACTTTTGATTCAGGGCAGCGGTATCACGATCTTGAAAATGGTCTGGCCCGGCTCGCTCACGCATTCAATCACGCCCTGGTGTTGCTGCACGAAAGTTTGCGCCAGCGTGAGCCCCAAGCCCGACCCGCCATCGCGCCCCGATACCAAGGGGTAAAAAATGCGATCTCGGATCGACTCGGGGATGCCCGGGCCGTTGTCTTGGATATGCAAGTCCAGTGCCAGTCGATAACGTTGCTTGCCCAGAGTGACCTGGCGGGCAATGCGCGTGCGCAGCGTGATGCTGGCGTCACCTTGCTGAATGCGCTCGGCCAGCGCCTGGGCAGCGTTATGGGCAATGTTGAGCACCGCCTGGATGAGCTGTTCGCGGTCGCCGCGAAAGTCGGGGATGGAGATGTCGTAGTCGCGCTGCACCGTGAGGCCACGCGGGAACTCGGCCAATATCAAGGAACGAACACGCTCGCACACCTCATGGATGTTCACATCGCTCACCACATGGGGTTTGCGGTGGGGTGCCAGCAGACGGTCAACCAGCGCCTGCAGGCGGTCGGCCTCCTGGATGATGACCTGCGTGTACTCGGTGAGCGCACGGGACTCGACTTCCATTTCCAGTAGCTGCGCCGCACCGCGAATGCCGCCCAGCGGGTTCTTGATCTCATGCGCCAGGTTGCGGATCAGCTCCTTGTTGGCCTGGGCCTGCCCAAGGGCGCGTTCTTCGCGGTCTTGCCGCGTCTGCTGCTCGATTTCGACCAGTTCCACCACAACCTGGTCGCCACGGTCCATCTGGTTGACGATCACGTGTACCGGCAAAGGGTCGCTGTGAATAGACGTCGGCCGACGCAGCAGCGCCTCGAAGCGGCTGGTGGCGAAGTCATTGCGGGCGACCGCCGCCACGGTTTCACGCACGATGTGCGCGTCGACGAACCAGTCGAACAGCGAGCCACGCAGTACGCTGCGGCGCGACAAGCCCAACACGTGCTCAAAAGCGGCGTTGGCAAACAGGCAATGCCCGTCGCGGTGCACCACCGCCACCATGGTGGCGAGGTGATCAAAAGCCTGGAACGAGAGTGTTGGCGCGGCCGTAGAGCCAGGTCGGGTACCGGCAGGGTTCACTGCAACTTGCCGAGTTCGCGCTTGAGGGCCGATACGTCGCTTTCCTTGCGTGCGATGGCGGCTTTCATCTCGACCACACGGTCCTGATACTTCTGGTAGTTCTTTTCATCGCCACGGCGCTCGGGTTCGCCGCTGTTGAACTCCTTTTGAAGCGCGGCCAGCTGCTCTTCTTCCTTCTTCAACTCGCTCTCAAGAATGCGACGGGCGTCGGTATCGCGGGCGCGTTGTTCGTTGGCTTCGACCTTGGCGCCCTCGCCTCGGCTGGCCACGGGCACCGGGGCACCGGGCCGAGGCTTGACGGACTGAATGACCGTGATGGGTGCGCCTTCGAGAGTGCGGCAGCCCTTGTCCTTGGCTTCCTTGGCCGACAAGCTGTCGGTGTAGAGCACAGGGTTGCCGGGGCAACGGTAAACAGGTTTGTTCGGGTCCTGGGCCCAAGTCGGGCTCACCGCAAAAGCGGCCAGCAGGATCAGGTAGCTTTCGATTCGCACTGAAGTCATGTGTTCACCTCTGGCTCTGTAACGCGGGCACCAGCGCGCCGGGTGACAGGGCAATGCCCGGGATTGTGTCCGATTGCCGCCGGAGAATGAAAAAAGGGACGGCATGGCCGTCCCTTTGGATGCTGCGAACCTTTAAGGGTTCAGAGCGTGTAGTACATGTCGAACTCAACCGGATGCGTGGCCATGCGGAAGCGGGTCACGTCTTGCATCTTCAGCTCGATATAGGCGTCGATGTAGGCATCGGTGAACACACCGCCCTTGGTCAGGAAGGCACGGTCGTTGTCCAGATAGTCGAGCGCTTGATCCAGGCTGTGGCACACAGTCGGGATCAGCTTGTCCTCTTCAGGCGGCAGGTGGTACAGGTCCTTGCTGGCGGCTTCGCCC
>JACMKJ010000124.1 GCA_014380155.1 Rhizobacter sp.
ACCGACAAGCTGCCGCTGATGATCAACCCCCGCACTGGCCGCGTTCACACCAACTACGCGCAGGCGGTGGCGGTGACGGGGCGCTTGTCGAGCAACGACCCCAACCTGCAGAACATCCCCATCCGCACCGCCGAAGGCCGGCGTGTGCGCGAGGCCTTCATCGCGCCGCCGGGGCACGTGATCGTCAGCGCCGACTACTCGCAAATCGAGCTGCGCATCATGGCCGACATCAGCAGCGACGCGAACCTGCTGAAGGCCTTCGCCGAAGGCATGGACGTGCACCGCGCGACCGCCGCCGAGGTGTTCGGCATCGAGCCTGCGGCCGTCACGAGCGAGCAGCGGCGCTATGCCAAGACGATCAACTTCGGGCTCATCTACGGCATGGGTGCGTTTGGCCTGGCCGCGAGCCTGGGCATCGAGCGCAGCGCGGCCTCGCAGTACATCGAGCGCTACTTCGCGCGTTACCCTGGGGTGAAGCAGTACATGGACGACACCAAGGCCTCGGCCAAGGAGCGCGGGTACGTCGAGACGCTGTTTGGCCGCCGCATCTACCTGCCCGAGATCAATGGTGGCAACGGCCCGCGCAAGGCCGGTGCCGAGCGCCAGGCGATCAACGCGCCGATGCAGGGCACGGCGGCCGACCTGATCAAGCTCGCGATGATCGCGGTGCAAGCCGCGCTCGACGCGCAACAGCGCAGCACGCTGATGGTGATGCAGGTGCACGACGAACTGGTGTTCGAGGTGCCCGAGGCCGAGCTCGACTGGGCGCGCAGCGAGATCCCTCGGTTGATGGCCAGCGTGGCCAGCCTGAAAGTACCCTTGTTGGCCGAAGTCGGAGTCGGCCCCAACTGGGATCAGGCGCATTGACCCTTCCGTTGTGAACCTGGCGCTGTTCCGCGAGTTTCGAGAGCCGCCTTCGGGCGGCTCTTTGCATTCAGGCCGCCCAGCCTTCCAGGTTGACTCGGTAGCGCGTAGAGCGGCCTGCGCCTTCAGTCACCAGCAGCCCCAGAGACACCAGCGCGATGAGTTCGCGCGACGCGGTAGCCCGCGAGGTCGATGTGAGGCTCTCGAACTTGCGCGTGCTCAAGCCGCCCTCCAAGCCGCCAGGGCCTGCGTCGAGCAAGGTGTTGACGGCCTTGCGCTGGCGCGCGTTATTCGACTCATATACTGAGTCGAATAAGTCAAACATTCGACTCACACGTGCACCATGCCCCTCAGGGTCTGGCCAGGTCCTCTTGTCTCACGAAGGCCGTCACATCGTCCAGCACCGGCACCATCCAGCGCAACGACCACGCCATCGAAGCCACCAGCAACACGTGGTCGATGCGCTCGTAGATCTCCAGCGTGACAGACACCTCCACCGCTCGCAATCGTGCGGCCAGCCCGAGCGTGTTGCGCTCGGTGTTGACGAGTTTGTCGCCCCGCGCCGCGCCCAGAAACGCAGGCGGCGCACCCCGTCGCACATATTCGAACGGCTGCGAGCCCGCCGGGTAGTTGGGGTGATGAAACACCGGCTGTGCATTGACGTTGCTGATCGGCAAGAAGTCATACGGGCCCGCCAGGCCCACCCAGCCAGCGAGTGCCGCGGGCGACTGCCCTGCGGCCTTGAGCCAACGCTCATCGAGCGCCAGCATGGCCGCGTTGTAGGCGCCGGCGCTGTGCCCCATCACGAACACACGTTGGGGGTTGCCGCCCAGCCGCTTGGCTTCACGCAGGCCGTAGGCCACGGCCTGGGCGCTGTCTTCCAGAAAGGCCGGGTAGCGCACCTCAGGGTACAAGCGGTAATCGGCCACCAGCGTGAGCACGCCGCGAGACGCGAGGGCTTCACCCACGAACTGGTATTCGCCGCGCTCGCCCCAGTTCCACGAGCCGCCGTAGAAGAACACCACCACCGGCCAGCCGCCGGCCGGGGCGGGGCTGGTGGGCTGGTAGATGTCTAGCTGCTGGCGCGGCAGCGCGCCGTAGTTCACGCCGCCGGTCCGCGTGTAGGTGGACGAGGGTGTGAGCTTGTTGAGCCCGGCCGAGCAGCCCGCGAAGGCGAGGGTGGTGGCGGCGAGGGCGAGGCGTCGGGTTCGGTTCATGGGGTCACTTTACGCAGAACCCGCGCCACCGGATGCGCTGGGGCTTAGCCCAGCCGTGCCTTGTGCCGCACGATCTGCGCACGCACCTGGGCAGGCGCCGTGCCGCCCAGCACGTTGCGTGCGTTGAGCGAGCCGTGCAGGCTCAACACGCCGAACACGTCGTCGGTGATTGCGGCGTTGAAACCCTGCAGCGTGGCCAGTGGCAGCTCGCTCAGGTCTTTGCCTTGGGCGATGGCGGTCTTGACGGCATGGGCCACCGTTTCGTGCGCGTCGCGGAAGGGCAGGCCCTTTTTCACCAGGTAGTCGGCGAGGTCGGTGGCGGTGGCGTAGCCCTTGAGGGCGGCGCGCTCCATCGCATCTTTCTTCACGATGATGCCGGCCACCATCTCGGCCATGATGCGCAGCGTGTCGCGCACGGTGTCGACGGTGTCGAACAGCGGCTCCTTGTCTTCCTGGTTGTCCTTGTTGTAGGTGAGGGGCTGGCCCTTCATCAGCGTGAGCAGGCCCATCAGGTGGCCGACCACGCGGCCGCTCTTTCCGCGCGCCAACTCGGCCACGTCGGGGTTGCGCTTCTGCGGCATGATCGACGAGCCGGTGCAGTAGCGGTCGGCAAGGTCGATGAAGCCAAAGTTCTGGCTCATCCACAGCACGATCTCCTCACTCAGGCGCGACACGTGCACCATGGTGATCGAGGCGAACGACGCGAACTCGAGCGCGAAGTCGCGGTCGCTCACGGCGTCTAGGCTGTTCTGGCACACGCCGTCGAAGCCCAGCGTCTGGGCCACACGCATGCGGTCGAGTGGGTAGCTGGTGCCGGCGAGTGCGGCTGCGCCCAGCGGCAGTTGGTTCACACGTTTGCGCACGTCGGCCAGGCGCTCGGTGTCACGGGCAAACATCTCCACGTAGGCGAGCAGGTGGTGGGCAAAGCTCACCGGCTGCGCCACCTGCATGTGGGTGAAACCCGGCAGGATGGTGTCGACATTTTTTTCGGCCACCTCCACCAGCGCGAGTTGCATGGCCTTGAGCAGCGGCGTGATGGTGTCGATTTCGTCGCGCAGCCACAGGCGCACGTCTGTCGCCACCTGGTCGTTGCGCGAGCGGCCGGTGTGCAGGCGCTTGCCGGAATCGCCCACCAGGGTGGTGAGGCGGGCTTCGATGTTGAGGTGCACGTCTTCGAGGTCGAGCTTCCATTCGAAGGCGCCGGATTCGATTTCTTGCGTGATCTGCGCCATGCCGCGCTGGATGTCGGCCAGGTCGCTTGCGGCGATCACACCCTGCGCGGCCAGCATGTCGGCGTGGGCCAGCGAGCCCGCGATGTCGGCCTTCCACATGCGCTTGTCGAAAAACACGCTCGAGGTGTAGCGTTTGACCAGCTCGCTCATGGGCTCGGAGAAGAGCGCAGACCACGCTTGGGATTTTTTGTCGAGTTGGTTGTCAGACATGGGGCGTTTCAGGGGAGGAGGCGGGTGTAACGCTTGGTAGGCCGGGTTGCCGAGCGACGGGACTTGGCGACAATGCGCTGCACGACCCAGTGCAGCGCCCGATTCTATTCGGCACCCCATGGCAGAACCCCACTCCAAAGACGCCTCCGTCACGAGCAGCCGCCCGGCCAGCCTGGGGCCGGAGTCCACACGCTCCGGCGATTCCTTGCAGAGCAGCAGCATCTTCGGCCCGACTGGCTTTGGCCCTTTCGAGGCCGTGGCGCGCGGCCAGCCCGGCCCCGGGTCGGCGTTCGACGTGTGCCACGTTGGTGTGGTGCTGCGCGCCTTGCTGTTTGTGCACATCTCGCTGGCGGTGGGAGTGTCGTTCGCCTCGGTCGACATCAGGGCCTGGCTGACGCTGCTGGCCGTGGCGGCGAGCATGGCGTTGCCGGCGGTGCTGTTGTGGCTGGTGGTGGCGTGTTTGCTCAAGCGCACGCTGGCGCGCTGGTCGACGGCTGCGCAGTGGGTGGCAGCGGTGGGTCTGGGCGCGGTCAGCGGCGGGTTTGGCTGGGGGCTGCAGGCCATGGGTGGCCTCGGGCTGCTCGGGGGTGGCGTGCCCTGGGCGGCGCCTTTGCTGGGCGGAGCGGCGCTCGCTGCGGCCCTTTTCTACTGGCTCACCTTGCGCGCCCGCGCCCGCCTGCCGGCGGACACCACGGCGCGGCTGGCCGAACTGCAGTCGCGCATCCGCCCACACTTTCTGTTCAACACGCTCAACACCGCCATCACGCTCGCGCGGCTCGACCCGGCGCGCACCGAACACCTGCTCGAAGACCTGGCCGAGCTTTTTCGTGTGGCACTCACCGAGAGTGGTGAGTCGGTGACACTGGCCGACGAGGTGGCGCTGGCGAAGCGTTACCTCGCCATCGAGCAGGTGCGTTTTGGCGAGCGATTGCAGGTGAGCTGGGAGCTCGACGACGACGCCGGTGCCGCCCGCGTGCCGCCGCTTCTGCTGCAGCCGCTGGTCGAGAACGCGGTGCGCCACGGCGTGGAGCCCGCGGCCGATGGCGGTGTGATTCGCATCCGCACGCGGGTGAAGCGCGCGCATGCGGTGGTGAGCATCGTCAACACCTTGCCCAAGCAGGCCTCGCGGCCCGGCAGTGGTATGGCGCTGCGCAACGTGCGCGAGCGCCTGCGGCTGATGCACGACGTCGCCGCTCAGTTCGAAACGCGCCTGGAGCGTGATGTGTTTCGTGTGCAGATAGTTATCCCGCTATGAAGCCCCCACGCTCACTTCGTTCACTGCCCCCCGAGGGGGCGCGCAGGGCCCTTCGGGCGGCCGGGCGGGCCCTGCAATGACCGAAGAACTCCGAGTCCTGGTGGTCGACGACGAAGAGCTTGCGCGTCTGCGCATGCGCAGCCTGGTGGGCGAGTGCGCTTCACCCAAGGCACGGGTGGTCGGCGAGGCCGGCAACACCGGCCAGGCGCTGGCCTGGGTCGGCGCCAACGAATGCGACCTGGTGCTGCTCGACATCCACATGCCAGGCCCCGACGGCACGCAGCTCGCCGCCCGCCTGCGCCAGCTGCCCAAGCCGCCGGCCATCGTGTTCGTGACGGCGCACGCCGAGCACGCCTTGCAGGCCTTCGACCTCGAAGCCGTCGACTACCTCACCAAGCCCGTGCGCCGCGAGCGCCTGCAAGCGGCTTTGCAGCGTGTGGCGCAGCGCCTGGGCACGCGCGCAGCCGAGCCGGCGGCCAGCGACGAGGCCGAGCCGGTGATCGTGGTGAGCGAGTTAGGCCGCAAGGTGCGGGTGCCGGTGTCCGAGGTGCTGTACCTCAAGGCCGAGCTCAAGTACATTACCGTGCGGACTGCCGCCAAAAGCTACATTCTCGATGGCAGCCTCAACGAGCT
>JACMKJ010000125.1 GCA_014380155.1 Rhizobacter sp.
CTACCCCAACCCCGTGCCGCACGCCGACGTGGTGACCTCCACCACCCACAAGAGCCTGCGCGGCCCGCGCGGCGGCATCCTCGTGATGAACGACGAAGTCATCGCCAAGAAGATCAACAGCGCCATCTTCCCTGGCATCCAGGGGGGGCCGCTGATGCACGTGATCGCCGGGAAGGCCGTGGCCTTCAAGGAAGCACTCTCGCCCGAGTTCAAGGCCTACCAGCAGCAGGTGGTGAAAAACGCCGCCGTGCTGGCCGACACGCTGACCGCGCGCGGCTTGCGCATCGTCAGCGGACGCACCGAAAGCCACGTGATGCTGGTCGACCTGCGCCCCAAGAACCTCACTGGCAAGGAAGCCGAGGCCATCCTGGGCGCGGCCCACATGACCTGCAACAAGAACGGCATCCCGAACGACCCCCAAAAACCGATGGTCACCAGTGGCATCCGCCTGGGCTCGCCGGCCTTCACCACGCGCGGTTTCAAGGAAGAGCAGGCTCGCGCCACCGCCAACCTGATCGCCGATGTGCTCGACGAGCCGCACCACGAAGCCAACATCGCGGCGGTGCGCGCCAAGGTCGCTGCGCTGACGCGCGACTTCCCCGTCTACCGTTGATAGCAACACGAGGCTGGGGTCGCTGACGCGGCCCCTTCCCTTTCATGCGTTGTCCTTTTTGTAGCCACGAAGACACACAGGTCGTTGAGACGCGCGAGTCTGACGAGGGTGATGTCGTGCGCCGGCGGCGCCGCTGCCAAAGTTGCGACAAACGCTTTACCACCTACGAACGCGCCGAAATCGCGCTGCCTTCGGTGGTCAAGAAAGACGGCACACGCGCCGAGTTCGACATCGGGAAGATTCGAGCCTCGATGACACTCGCATTGCGCAAGCGCCCAGTCAGCGTGGAGCAGATCGACGCGGCCATCGAGCGCATTCAAGACAAGCTGCTCAACAGCGGCGCCAAGGAAGTGGCCTCCACACGCCTTGGCGAGCTGGTCATGCGCGAACTCAAACGCATCGACAAGGTGGCCTACGTGCGCTTTGCGTCGGTCTACCGCAGCTTCGAAGACGTGGACGAGTTCCGCCAGTTGATCAGAGACATCTGACCCGACCCCTCGGCCGGGTGCCCTCGCCAGAGGCCCCGTGCGTTCCCCCTCCCGGTGGAAGCGGAAACGACAGGCACTTTTTACAGTGCAGGCACGTTCCAAATAACAGGGGGGAAATCATGAAGACAAAGAGCTTCGCCAGGGCATCGGCGCACGGGTTCACATTGGTTGAAATGGTGGCGGTGGTCGCCGTCGCAGGCGTCATCACAACGGCCGCGGTGCCGTCGTTCAACGGCCTGGTCGACGCTCAACGCATCAGCGGCACGGCAAGCGAGTTGGCCAACGACTTGCAATACGCCCGCTTCGAAGCTGTGCAGCGCAACCAGGGCGTGCGCGTCACGTTCAAGGCGGACGCCGCTTGCTACGTGATCCACACGGGGTCGGCAAACCAATGCCAATGCGGCTCAGCGGGCCCGGCGGTCTGCGAAAGCGGCGCACAAGCCATCAAGACGGTCACAGTGGGCGCCGCACAGGGCATCGCGGTCCAAGCCAACGTCAGCTCTGTGTTTTTCGACCCGGTTCATGGCACCGCGAGTCCGGCCGCCACGCTGCGCGTCACCGGCCCGCAAGGTCGCAGCGTGCAGCACACGGTCAACATCATGGGGCGTGTGCGCTCATGCTCGCCGCAGTCCAGCGTGTTGGGTTACCGCGCTTGCTGAGGAGCCGCCATGAACACACGTCAACGCGGCTTCACGCTGATCGAGCTGATGGTGGCCACGGCCATCACCGGCATCCTCGCTGCCACCGCCTACCCCAGTTTCCAAGGACCACTTTTGAAGGCACGCCGCATCGACGGCATCACGACCTTGCTGCAGTTGCAGATGAGTCAGGAGCGCTGGTTCTCAAACCATCGCAGCTACGCGACCCAGGCCGAGATGGGCAGCAGCGTGGCCTCAAGCCAGCGCTACTACGAGATCCAAGTCACCGAAGCCACCCCCACCGGCTTCAGTGCCGTCGCCCGCGGGACCGGTACGCAAGCCGGTGACAACGCGTGCCGGGTGTTGCGCCTAACGGTCGAAGGCGGCCACACAAGCTACGCGTCGGGCGCCGACGAGCGCACCGCCAACGACTCCGCAGCCACCAAGCGCTGCTGGAACCTCTGACCATGCGCCGCTTTCAACGCGGGCTATCGCTGGTGGAGATGATGGTCACCAGCGCCATCAGCTTGATGGTCGTCGCCGCGGCCCTGCTGGCGTTCACACACCAATTGCGCGCAAGCCGCAACATACTGCTGGAGGCGCGGCTGATGCAAGACCTGCGCACCACCACCGAGCTGGTCGCCCACAACCTGCGCCGCGCCGGCCCTGTGAGCGCAGCCGAGGACGGCGTGCATTTCTCCCACGCAGGCGCTGAGGCAGAAATGGCCTACCGGCTGCGTGCCGGGGTGATCGAAATGAAGCTGGGTGAGAGCCCTTGGCAGGCCATGACCGACGTGAACACCTTGCGTGTGGCCACCTTCAACGTGACACCACGCGTCGATGAGATCGTGCTCACCGGCTTTTGTGCCCGAGCCTGCGCCGAGGGCAGCAGCGCCACCTGCCCACCGAGACAACAGCTGCGCAGCCTGTCGATCCACGTCGAGGCCCGCGCCGCGCATGACCCGGCGGTGATCCGCAGCACCCGCACGACGGTGCGCCTGCGCAACGATGCGCTCTCAGGCGCCTGCCCGATATGAGCACACCCAATTCACAACGCGGCACGGCCACGATCATCGTCACGCTGCTGCTTTCTTTCGTCGCGCTGCTGAGCGTCGTCTTCGCCCACCGCAGCGTGTTGTTCGACGCCAAAGCTTCGGTCAATCAGTACCGCTCAGCGCAGGCCCGCGAGGCGTCGGAAGCGGGTCTCGCGTGGGCACTTGCACAGCTCAACAACAGCACGCCCATCGGTGACGACTGCCGGCCCAGTGACAACGCCACAGCCACGGCCTTCCGCCAACGTAGCGTGGCGGCCATGCGAGCCACCTGCGCTGCACGCGACGGCGCTTGGTCGTGCCGTTGTGACGGTGCAAGCGTGCCCGCCACTGATGGGACGCCCGCGTTCACCATCCAGCTCGCCGAAACCGAGACGCCTGATGAGCTGCAACTCCAGGCCATCGGCGCGGCCAGTGGCTCGCGGTCGCAGCTGCAAGTGCGCCTCGGCCGCCTGCCCGGGCTGGACAGCCTGCCCGCTGCCGCACTCACCGTGCGTGGCTCGGCGAGCTTTGGCGCGGGGGCCTTTGGCGTTCACCACACCGACCCGGCTTCGGGTGGCCTCACGCTGCACAGCGGCGCCGACCTGCCCAGCCTGCCGCTGCAACTGAACAGCACCCCGGGCAC
>JACMKJ010000126.1 GCA_014380155.1 Rhizobacter sp.
TCAATCTCTCGAAGCTGGTGATCGACGGCATGACCGACCGCGGCTTCGGCCGCATCGTCAACATCTCGTCCGTCAATGGGCAAACCGGCCAGTTCGGCCAGACCAACTATTCGGCCGCGAAGGCCGGCATGCACGGCTTCACCATGGCGCTGGCGCAGGAAGTGGCCAACAAGGGCGTGACGGTCAACACCGTGAGCCCGGGCTACATCGCCACAGAAATGGTCAAGGCCATTCGCCAGGACGTGCTCGACAAGATTGTTGCCGGCATTCCGGTCAAGCGCCTGGGCACGCCGGACGACATCGCGTCCATCGTGTCGTGGGTGGCGTCGGACGAGTCGGGTTTTGCGACCGGCGCTGACTTTTCCGTGAACGGTGGTTTGCACATGGGTTGATGCGGGCTGCGGGCGACAATCTCGCCTGCACCATGTCATCTCTCTTCCACATCTCGTTCTACAAATTCGCCGCGCTGCATGAGCCTCATGCAGTTGCGGCGCATTTGCGTTTGCTCGCCGCCGATCTGCTCGGCAGCGTGCTGGTGGCTGAGGAGGGCGTCAACGGCGTGTTGGCCGGCGCAACAGATGCGCTCGACGCTTTCGAGCGCGCCTTGCTCGAAGACGCGCGCTTTGCCGGCATGGTGTTCAAGCGCAGCGCCTGCAAGACGGCCCCGTTTGCCCGCCTGAAGGTTCACGTCAAGCCTGAGATCGTGGCCGTCGGTGTGCCGGGTGGCGGCGCTTCGCCTGACACCCGTGTCGACCCCGAAGCGTGGCGGCAGTTGATATCGAGGGACGACGTGGTCGTGCTCGACAACCGCAACAGCTTCGAATACCGCCTGGGCCGTTTCAAGAATGCCGTCGACCCGGGCGTGGTGAACTTTCGCGACTTCCCGCGCTTTGTGGAGGCGCATGCCGCGCAGTGGCAGGCCGAGGGCAAGACGGTGGCCATGTACTGCACCGGTGGTATCCGCTGCGAAAAGACCAGCGCCTGGATGCGTGGCCTGGGCCTGCGAGTGCGTGAACTCGAAGGCGGCATCCTGAACTACTTCCAGTCGCTGCCCGACGCCGAGCGCGAGTGGGAGGGCGAGTGCTTCGTGTTCGACAACCGCATTGCGCTCGACACGCACCTGCAGGAAACCGACACCACCGCCGAGCAGGTCTACGCCGGCGAGCCCGATGGCGAGTGGCGATTGCAGCGTGCCCAGCGCCTCGATGCGTCCCGCTGACGGTGTCGGCCGCAGCTGTGTGGCCTTGCCACCGGGCCCGTGGGCCATGCTGATCGAGTTCTTGGTGGATCGCTTCCCGCGCATTGCACGCGAGGAATGGTTGGCCCGCATGCAGCGCGGCGAGGTGACCGATTCACAAGGGGCTCCCGTGGCACCCGATGCGCCCTTCAGCCCGCACACCAAGCTCTACTACTACCGCAGCCTGCCCCCGGAGCTGCGCATCCCTTTCGATGAGGTCGTGCTGTACCAGGACGACCTCATCGTCGTGGCCGACAAACCGCATTTCCTGCCGGTCACGCCCACCGGCCGCTACCTGCAGGAAACGCTGCTGGTGCGCCTCAAGCGCAAGCTCGGCATCGAAGCGCTGGCGCCGGTGCACCGCATCGACCGCGAAACCGCCGGGCTGGTGCTGTTCACCGTTCTGCCCTCCACCCGAGGCCGCTACCAGGCGTTGTTCCGCGACCGGGCGGTAGAAAAGCGCTATGAAGCCATCGCTCCCCATCGTGCAAGCCTGGTTTGGCCATTGATTCGCACGACCCGTTTGCAAGAGGGTGATTCATTCATGACGATGCAAGAAGTGCCCGGCGAGCCCAATGCCGAAACCCACATCCAGCTGATCGAATCGTGGGGCGAACAGGCTCGTTACGGGCTGCGGCCCCTCTCGGGCAAACGCCACCAGCTGCGGGTGCACATGGCAGCGTTGGGGCTGCCGATCGTCAACGACCTGATCTACCCGACGCTGCAGCCGGACACGCTGGAGCCCGACTACAGCCGACCCTTGCAGCTGCTGGCACGCACGCTGGAATTCACCGACCCGGTGAGCGGCGAATCACGCCGCTTTGAGAGCCGCCATCGCCTCACCCATGCGGATGGCGCCGGCCGGCTGCCATGACGGGTTGAACTGCAGCGGGCCCTGGGGAAACAGCATCACGACGGTGGAGCCCAGCAGAAAGCGGCCCATCTCGTCGCCCTGCTTCAGGTGCACCGGCTTGCCCTGGCTTGATTCGGGATAACGCCACTCGCGCACCTGCTTGACCCGCGGCGTGTTGACCACGCCGTGCCACACGGTCGCCATGCTGCCCACGATGGTTGCGCCCACCAGCACCAGCACGAAGGGGCCGCGCTTGGTTTCGAACACACACACCACCCGCTCGTTGCGGGCGAACAGGCCCGGCACGCCCCGCGCCGTGGTCGGGTTGACCGAGAACAGCGGGCCGGGCACGTGGATCATTCGGGTGAGCTTCCCGTCGCAAGGCATGTGGATGCGGTGGTAGTCCTTCGGGCTCAGGTAGAGCGTGGCGAAGTGGCCGTTGTCGAACTGGGTCGCGAGCGCCGCATCGCCTCCGACCAGTGCCGTCGTCGTGTAGTGGTGTCCCTTGGCCTGGAAGATCTGGTCGCGCTCGATGGCGCCGACCTGGCTGATGGCGCCATCGACCGGGCAGATCAGGTCGGCCCGGGCCAAGGGCCGTGCGCCGCGCTTCAGCGCGCGGGTGAAAAACTCGTTGAAGCTCGGGTAGCTGGCGGTGTCGGGGTTGGCCGCTTCGCTCATGTTGACGCCGTAGCGCTTCACGAACCAGTCGATCAAGTGCGTGGTCAGCGCGCCACCCTGGGCCGATGCCACCCTGCCGGCCAGGGCCGTGAGCAACTGCTTGGGCATGAGGTATTGCGGCAACACTGCAAGGCGGTCGGACACGGCGTTCTTCTGAGTGACGGAGAGGGCGGATTCTAGGGAGTTGCTGGTGGGTGGCGCCTGAGCCCAGGCAGGAGATGGTGGCCCATAGACATGCTCAATGACTGGTCTTGCTGCAATTCATCACGACAATGCTGCGTTGCAACTAAGATTTGCTTCGGTTCATCTCTCCAGCCACCTGACGGTAGCCTGGGCCAGTCAACTAATTCATCCACCCACAAAGGAAGTCAACATGTCACTCATCAACACCCAAGTTCAGCCCTTCAAGGCTCAAGCGTTCAAGCAGGGCAAGTTCATCGAAGTGACCGAGCAGTCCCTCAAGGGCAAATGGTCGACGCTGATTTTCATGCCGGCTGCCTTCACCTTCAACTGCCCGACCGAAGTCGAAGACGCAGCCGAGCATTACGCCGAGTTCCAGAAACTGGAAACCGAGGTCTACATCGTCACAACCGACACGCACTTCGCGCACAAGGTGTGGCACGAGACCTCGCCGGCCGTCGGCAAGGCCCAATTCCCGCTGGTGGGCGACCCCACGCACCAGCTGACCCGCGCCTTCGGCGTGCACATCGAAGAAGAAGGCCTGGCTCTGCGTGGCACCTTCGTCATCGACCCCAACGGCGTGATCAAGACCGCCGAAGTGCATGACAACGCGATCGCCCGCGACGTCAAGGAAACCCTGCGCAAGCTGAAGGCAGCGCAGTACGTGGCCAAGAACCCGGGCCAGGTCTGCCCCGCCAAGTGGAATGAAGGCGCCAAGACGCTGACCCCGTCGCTCGACCTGGTCGGCAAGATCTAAGCCTCTTTTTCCAAGACGCTCTCAAGCGTTTTCCGAGCCCGCCCACCGCCTGCGCGCGGTGGGCCCCTTCGCCGGCCATCACGGGCCTGCGTCAAGGGAGGCGCTCGTCCCGAATTTCGCAGATTTTTCGGAGCACACCACCATGTTGGATGCCAACCTCACAGCCCAGTTGAAGGCCTACCTCGAGCGGGTCCGCGAGCCGTTCGAGATGGTGGCCTCGCTCGACGACAGCCAGAATTCACGCGACATGCACACGCTGCTCGAGCAGGTCGCCGAGCTGTCGCCCCACATCACGCTCAAGACCGATGGCACCGATGTGCGCAAGCCGTCGTTCGCGCTGAACCGCGTCGGCTCCGACATGGGCCTGCGTTTCGCTGCAATCCCGCTCGGCCATGAGTTCACGTCGCTTGTGCTTGCCCTGCTGTGGGTCGGTGGCCACCCGCCCAAGGCCGAGCCCGAGGTGATCGAGCAGATCAAGAGCCTCGACGGCGAGTACCGCTTCGAGGTCTACATGTCGCTGACCTGCCACAACTGCCCGGACGTGGTGCAGGCGTTGAGCCTGATGGCCGTGCTCAACCCGAAGGTGAAGGTCACCATCGTCGACGGCGGCCTTTTCCAGCAGGAAGTGGAAGCGCGCCAGATCATGGCGGTGCCGGCGGTGTATCTGAACGGCGAAATGTTCGCCTCGGGCCGCATGACAACCGAAGAGATCGTGGCCAAGCTCGACACCAAGTCGGTAGAGCGCGAAGCCGCCAGGCTCGACGCCCGTGAGCCGTACGACGTGTTGGTGGTGGGCGGTGGGCCCGCTGGTGCAGCGGCGGCCGTGTACGCCGCACGCAAGGGCATCCGCACTGGCGTGGCAGCCGAGCGATTTGGCGGCCAGGTGAACGACACGCTTGCGATCGAGAACTACATCTCGGTGCTGGAGACCGACGGGCCGAAGTTCGCCATGTCGCTGGAGCAGCACGTGAAGGCCTACAACGTCGACGTGATCAACCTGCAGCGTGGCGAGAAGCTGATTCCGGCCACGCAGCCGGGCGGCTTGGTCGAGGTGCAGTTCGCAAGCGGCGGCTCGCTCAAGAGCAAGACGGTGATCCTCTCGACCGGCGCGCGCTGGCGCAACGTCAACGTGCCGGGTGAGGAGACGTACAAGAACAAGGGCGTGGCCTATTGCCCGCACTGCGACGGCCCGCTGTTCAAGGGGAAGCGTGTGGCGGTCATCGGTGGCGGCAACTCGGGTGTCGAGGCCGCGATCGACCTGGCAGGCGTGGTGGCCCAGGTGACCTTGATCGAGTTTGCCGACAAGCTGCGAGCCGATGCCGTACTCGTGAAAAAGCTGCAGAGCCTGCCCAACGTGGTGATCCACACCAACGCGCAGACCACCGAGATCACCGGCGACGGTCAAAAGGTCAACGGCCTGGCCTACACCGAGCGCGCCAGCGGCGAATCACGCCACGTCGAACTCGAAGGTGTGTTCGTGCAGATCGGCCTGGTGCCCAACACCGAGTGGCTGAAGGGCACGATCGAGCTGTCGCGCCACGGCGAGATCGTGGTCGACGCCAAGGGGCAGACCTCGCTGCCGGGTGTGTTTGCGGCAGGCGACGTGACCACGGTGCCGTTCAAGCAGATCATCATCGCGGCCGGTGATGGTGCGAAGGCAGCGCTGGGTGCGTTTGACCACTTGATGCGGTCGTGAGCCGGCGCTAGGGAGAGATCGCGGCCAGCAACTCGGTCTCGATCTCGATCTGCATCCTGTTTTGCTGCAGCGCCGAGCCGTCGATCAGGAAGGTGTCTTCCACCCGCTCGCCCAGCGTGGTGATCTTGGCGAGCTGCAGGTTGATGCGGTGCTGCGCCAGCACGCGGGCAATGGAATAGAGCAGGCCCGAGCGGTCGCTGGTCGACACGCCCAGCAACCAGCGCTGGCCGCGCTCATCGGGCCTCAGCGTCACACGCGGCGTGATCGGAAACGACTTCACGCGCCGCGACAAGCGCCCGCGTGAGGGTTCGGGCAAGGGGCCGTCGGCCTTGAGCGCGAGTGTGGCCTGCGTCTCCACCAGCGAGATCAGGTCGCGGTAGTGCTGGTCGATCTGCGGGCTGATGACCTGGAAGGTGTCGAGCGCATAACCAGCGCGTGTGGTGTGGATCTTGGCGTCGAGAATGTTGAAGCCAGCGCTGTCGAAGTAGCCGCAGATGCGGGCAAAAAGGTCGGGCCGGTCGGGTGCATACACCAGCACCTGCAGGCCTTCGCCCAATGACGACAGGCGGGCGCGCACCACCGGCTCCCGCGTTTCGACGACGCGAAACAGCGAGCGAGCGTGCCAGGCGATGTCGCCCGCGTCGTGGCGCACGAAGTAGCTCAGCTCCAGCGTGGCCCACAGTGGCACTTCGGTGCCGGGCAGCAGCGAATAGAGGTTGAGCGTGTGCCGCGCTTCCTGCTTGCGAGCCTCGATCTCGGCGTCCATGTTGGGCCGCGCGCCCCCGAGCGCGCGCAACGTCAGGCGGTACAGGTCTTCGAGCAGCTTGCCCTTCCAGGCGTTCCAAACCTTCGGGCTGGTGCCCCGGATGTCGGCCACGGTGAGCAGATAGAGCGCGGTGAGCCGCCGCTCGTTGATCACCAGCTTGGCGAAGGCTTCGATCACGTCCGGGTCGCTCAGGTCTTCTTTCTGGGCGATGCGCGACATGGTCAGGTGGCCCTTGACCAAAAACTCGATCAGCGACGCGTCTTCCTTGCTGATGCCGTGGTCGCGGCAGAAGCGGCGCGATTCCACCGCACCGAGGTCGGAGTGGTCACCACCACGGCCCTTGGCCACGTCGTGGAAGAGCGCGGCCACGCACAGGATCCACGGTTTGTCGAAAGTCGAAGCGAGCTGCGAGCAGAACGGGTACTCGTGGGCGTGCTCGGCAATGAAGAATCGCCGCACATTGCGCAGCACCATCAGGATGTGCTGGTCGACCGTGTAGACGTGAAACAGGTCGTGCTGCATCTGGCCGACGATGCGGCGAAACACCCACAGGTAGCGGCCGAGCACGCTGGTCTGGTTCATCAGCCGGAAGGCATGTGTCTGGCCTTCGGGCTGCTGCAGGATCTGCATGAAAGTGGCGCGGTTGACGGGGTCGCGGCGGAACTCGCCGTCCATCACCTCTCGGGCGTTGTAGAGCGCACGCAGCGTTCGCGCCGACAGGCCTTCGATGCCGTGCTCCTTCTGGAACACGAGAAAGGTTTGCAGGATGGCATGCGGCTCGCGCTCGTAGAGATCGTCGCTTGCCACTTCGAGCATTCCGGCGCGGTCGAGGAAGCGCGCGTCGATGGGGCGCATCGGCGCGTCTTGCGAGCCGTTGACCCGCTCCTCAATGTTGAGCACCAGGATCTGGTTCAGCTGCGCCACCGCCTTGGCGGCCCAGTAGTAGCGCTTCATCAGCACTTCAGAAACCCGCTGTCCCTTGGTGGCCTGGTAGCCAAAGCTCTCGGCCACGGCCGTTTGCAAGTCGAACACCAGCCGGTCTTCACGCCGCCCGGCCACCATGTGCAGCCGCGCGCGAATGAGGCGCAGCAAGCCTTCGTTGCGCTGCAACTGTTTCACCTCGAACGGCGTGATCAGGCCCTTGGCGGCCAGCTCCGTCCAGCTCTTGCCGAGGCCGGCGGCGCGCGCCACCCAGATCAGCACCTGCAGGTCACGCAGGCCACCGGGGCTTTCTTTGCAGTTGGGCTCCAGCGAGTAGGGTGTGTCTTCGTACTTCTGGTGGCGCTGGCGCATCTCGAGCGTCTTGGCGACCAGAAAGGCCTTCGGGTCCATGGCTGCGGCATGGGCGCGGCGGAAGGAGTTGAACACCCGCTTGGAGCCGCACAGGTAGCGCGATTCGAGCATCGCGGTCTGCACCGTCACGTCGTTTTCGCCTTCAGCGGTGCACTCGTCGACGGTGCGCACGCTGGAGCCGATCTCCAGGCCAATGTCCCAACAGGCGGTGATGAAGCCTTCGACCGACGACTTGAGCGCGTCGTTGGGCGAACCCGCGAGCCGTGCGTTGGCGAGCTCGTCACTGGGCGGCAGCAGCACCAGCACGTCGACATCGGAGTGCGGGTATAGCTCGGCGCGGCCATAGCCGCCCACGGCCACCAGGGCGGCGCCGGGCGGCATCATCGCGTGCTCCCACAGCTCGAGCAGGGTCTGGTCGACGTGGCGGGCCAGTGCGCGTACCAGCCGGGTGGCAGCCGGTGCACTGGGACGCGACTCGCGGAAGTGGGTCAGCAGCGCGGCCTTGCCCTCACGGAACTGCGCGCGTTGCTCGCTGA
>JACMKJ010000127.1 GCA_014380155.1 Rhizobacter sp.
CGCGCTTCGGGCAGCGCAGCCTGGCGGCGCACCAGACGCCGACCGACCCACACCGCGCCCCACTGGGCGACCGGAGTGAGGAAGATCCAGGTGACCACGGCGGTTTGTTCGAAGTAGTCGATGCTGCGCGTGACATAACCACACAGCAGCAGCACGCCGATCAGCACCACCCATGACGAAATGATGTCAACGCCGGCGGCCACCATGTTCTGGCGGAAGCGGTTGCGACCGGGGAAGGTGAGCGCAAAAACCAGCAGGCACAAAACAAGCTCGGGCCGCCCCACCATGGCGTCGAGGTAGAGGTTGGCACCGAGGAAGGTGATGACGGTGATCGCCGGCTCCATGAACGCAGCCAGCAGCGAGGTCACCGACTGAGGGGCGCTGTAGAAGGTTCTCTTGTAGGGGCGGTCTTCGAACATCGCTATGGGGTGGTCCACGGGGCGCTGTCCTCCATGAGTGACAGATTGCGCGAAGCGGATTCAACGGCAACTCGCGGCGTGCAAAGGGGTTCAAGCAACGCGTGGATTCTCACTCAATAAGATGACGCTTCCAGACCCGCAAGTGTGGGGGGAGCATGCGTTCTAGGGGCCTCGAACAAGGGCATGCATCACACTTTTCCGGGGCGCGCTGGCGCCAAAGCCGGTGCGGGTTTGCAGTCGCGTGATCAAGGGGTGTGCAAAGCGTGCCGCCTACAATTCCAGGATGGCAAACGCATTCAATCCAGGTATCACCGCCGCGCTGGGCTCCGCCGCGATGGAGCGCATCACCTTGCTGCTCAACCACGTGATCGCGGCCGAGCCGGTGGCCACCGAACGTTTGCGCCCGCACAGTGGCCGCAGCATTCAGCTGCTATGGACGGGTTGGCCGGGTCTTCTGCCGGCACCTCCCGTGGTCGCGTTCACCATCACGCCAGCAGGGCTGCTCGAATGGTGTGGCGAGCAGGCCCCGGCCCAGCCCGACCTGCGGGTGACGATCGATGCGTCGAATCCCTTGCGTCTGGTGGGGCAATGGCTGTCGGGTGAGCGTCCGAAGGTGGGCATCGAGGGTGACTCGGCGCTGGCCACCGATGTCAGCTGGCTGATCGACAACCTGCGCTGGGACATCGAAGACGACGTCGCCCGCATCATCGGGCAAGCACCGGCGCACGAGCTGGGCCGCGCAGCATCGGCCATCGGCGCGGGCCTGCGAGAAGCGGTGCGTGCCTTGCAAGGGCTGATGGCACGCGGCCCGCAATGAGGCACATCGCCCGGCTGCTTGTCATTGTTTTCACCGTCCTGCGCTTCGGCCTGGACGAGCTGGCACTGTCGGGCTTTCGCCAACGCTGGGTGCGCATGCTGGTGCGGGTGATGACGCTCGGGCGCAAGCTCGATGCGCCGCCTGGCCAGCGCCTGCGTGAGGCCCTGGAGCGGCTGGGCCCGATCTTCGTCAAGTTTGGCCAGGTGCTGTCAACGCGGCGTGATCTGCTGCCGCCTGAGGTGGCCGACGAGTTGGCCAAGCTGCAAGACAGCGTGCCGCCCTTTCCCGCCGCTGAGGCGCGCGCGCTCGTTGAAAAGGCCTACGGCCGGTCGATAGAGACAGTGTTTGCGAGCTTCGAGGCCGAGCCCGTGGCCAGTGCCTCCATCGCGCAAGTGCACTTCGCGGTGCTCAAAGACGGCCGCGAAGTGGCGGTGAAGGTGCTGCGCCCCGGCATGCTGGCGGTGATCGACGACGACCTGTCGCTCTTGCGCACGCTGGCTCGCTGGGTCGAGCGTCTGTCCACCGATGGCAAGCGCCTCAAACCGCGCGAGGTGGTGGCCGAGTTCGACAACTACCTGCACGATGAGCTGGACCTCGTGCGCGAGGCCGCCAACGCGGCGCAGTTGCGACGCAATATGCAGGGCCTGGATCTGGTGATGGTGCCCGAGATGATGTGGGATATGTGCAGCCCCACCGTCATCGTGATGGAGCGGATGAAGGGTGTGCAGATCTCGCAGCTGCAGCGGCTCAAGGATGCCGGCATCGACATCCCCAAGCTGGCGCGCGACGGCGTGA
>JACMKJ010000128.1 GCA_014380155.1 Rhizobacter sp.
CAGTGCGGCAATGTCGAGATTGACCCGGCCGCGCACACCGCGTTGCGCGATGGCCAGCCGGTGGAACTCTCGGCGCGCGAGTTTGCGGTGCTGCTGGCGCTGGTCGAGGTGCGGCCACGTGTGCTCTCGCGCCTGCAGATCGAAGCGCGGCTCTACAACTGGGAGGGCACGCTGGAAAGCAACGCGATCGAAGTGCACGTGCACCGCCTGCGCAAGAAGCTGGGCGATGACGTGATCCGCACCTTGCGTGGCGTGGGCTACTTCGTGCCAGCGGAAGCTTCGGCGTGACACAAGCCACGGCGCGCTCGCGCTCCTTGATGCTTCACCTGCTGGCCTGGGCGCTGGGCGCCCTGGTCCTGGTGTGGGCGAGCTTCATCGTGGTCGGCTTCAAGACCGGCATCCACGAGGCCGACGAGCTGACCGACGGCCACCTCGCCAGCGTGGTGCACCTGCTCTTGCGCCAGCACGAGGGCAAGTTCGACGCCGGCGGCCCTGGTGTGCGCGAAAGCGAGGCCGCTGCGCTGGCCGCGCTGAAAAGCCATGACTATCAGCAGTCGATGAGCGTGGTGGTCTGGTCCGCCTCCGGCGAGGTCGTCACCCACACCGGCGAGGCGCCGCTGCCCGCGTTCACGCCGGCCGAAGGTTTTGCCGACCTTTCGCTCGGCACGCCACCGATGCCCTGGCGTACCTTTTCACGCTGGGACCCGAACGACCGCAGCCGCAAGGTGATGGTGTTGCTGAGCGTGCGCGAGCGCGACGAGCTGGCCGAAGACATCGCCGAGCAGATGGCCCAGCCGGGCTTCTGGCTGCTGCCGGTGGTGGCCTTGGCGCTGGGCTGGGCGATACGCCGCGGCCTCAACCCCTTGCGCGACCTGTCGCGCGATGTGAGCGGGCTCGACGTGCACGAGAACAAGCTCCTGAGCACCCAGTCGCACCGCGAGTTCAAGCCGGTGGTCGACTCGATCAACACCTTGATACAGCGCCAGCATGCGGTGCTGGTGCGCGAGCGCGAGCTGAGCAGCGAGATGGCGCACGAGCTGCGCACGCCACTCGCGTCGCTCAGCCTGCACACCGGCTTGTTGCGCAGTGCGCGCAATGACGCTGAGCGCGAGCAGGCGCTGGCCCGCATCGAACACGATGCGCGGCGCGCCAACCAGGTGATGTCGCACCTGCTGGCGCTCGCACGCGCCAGCCGCACCGAGATGGCCGAGGCCGCGCAGCCGCTCGACCTGCTGGAGATCGCGCGCCAGGTGGTGGGCGATTACGCGCAGCTTGCGCTCGAAAGCGGCCATGATCTGGCGCTGGTGGGCGAGAGCCCGTTTGTGCTGACCGGCCACGCCGTGTTGCTGGAGCTGGGTTTGCGCAACCTGATCGAAAACGCACTCAGCCACACGCCGCGCGGCACGCTGGTCGAGGTGCAACTCGACCCCGCCGCACGCTGGCTGCAGGTGTGTGACAGCGGCCAGGCGGGTGAGACCCCCCCCGGCGCACCAGGTCTGAGCCTGGGCCTCGGCCTGGGCCACCGGGTGGTCGACAAGATCGCCGCCATCCACAACGCACGCTTCGCAGCAGCGCCACCTTCAGCCGGGTTTGGCAGCTGCTATCGCATCAGTTTCGGGGGCGGCTGAGCCGCTTCAGCGGCAAGCAGCCGACCTTGAGCCGGCCTGTGCGCTTCGCTTTGATCGAGCGAAATGGCGCAGTAATGCCGCTTACTTACAAGTTGATACCCCCTAGGCTCTTGGCAACAACCATCATCCGGTTCGTATGGCAACCCCTTGAGTGAGGGGTGTTGAAGCCCCGCAGCAAAAAAAAGGGGTACGGCAGCACACGTGTTCAGCCATGAATTCAGAGGCGAAAGAGGGTATCTATGCCATCGATAAAGGTTGCGATCATCGGCGCGGGGCCGCGCGGGTTGACGGTTCTTGAGCGACTCATCGCCAATGAACGAGAGAAAAAGTCAGCGGATTTGACGGTCTACCTGTTTGACCCCAACGCACCTGGCGTTGGGTGCCACGACCCTGACCAATCCGATTACCTTCTGGTCAATACCGTCGCGGGCCAGATCACGCTGTTTTCCGACGCCTCGGTGGTCGGCGCGGGCCCGGTGATGGAGGGCCCATCCTTCTTCCATTGGTTGCAAAAGAACCCGACGCGGAAATTTGACACGATCTCTCCCGACGCCTACTACTCACGCGGGCTGTTCGGCCGCTATCTCAACTGGGTCTACCAGCACCTCTGCTCGCTCGCACCGCCCCACGTCAACATTCAATTCATCAATTCGGCGGTGGCCCGAGCCGAACGCTTGCCGAATTACTCGTGGTCACTGGCCACCGAAAACGCCAGCTACCAGACCAATTTCCTGTTTCTCACCACAGGGCACACCAAGCCGGCCGGGTTGGCAACGCAGGCAGTGACGAGCTCGAATGGTTTCCCGTGCGAGACCACCGTGGTGAGCGACCCCTATCCCGCTCGCGAGCGCCTCTCGTTCGTGACGGCGGACATGACGATCGGCATCGAGGGCATGGGCCTGACCACGTTCGACGTTCTCTCCGAGCTCACGGTGGGCCGGGGCGGCCGTTTCGTCACCGAGGCTTCTGGCGCGATGCGCTACGTGCGCAGCGGAAACGAGCCGCGCATCATCACTTTTTCAAGGTCGGGCCTTCCGTTGACAGCGCGCGCGAGCAACCAGAAGGGCGTCAGCCTGCAGTACAAGCCGCGCTTCCTCTTTGCCGAAAAGGTGCGCGCGATGCGCGCGGTCCGCAAGCTCGACTTTGTGGCAGATGTCTTCCCTCTCCTGTTGGCCGACATGGAGTTTGCCTACTACGAAGCCTATTTGCGACAGAACGGCGACCCGGTCCAGACCATGCTGTTCATCAATCAGTTTGTCTGCGCTGACGCGGGTGAGCGGCAACGGCTCGTGCGTCAGTACATTCCCGAGCGTGACCGTTTTTCCTGGGCCAGACAGGCCGACCCGGTGCCCGATGCTGCGCTTGAGAACCGTGACACCTTCGCCCACTGGTTCAGGACTCATCTGAACGAAGACCTGGCCGAAGCGAAGCGAGGCAATCTCGACAGCCCCATGAAGGCCGCGAGTGACGTGCTGCGCGATCTTCGCGACAACCTGCGCGCCGCGATCGACCACGCCGGCTTGACGGAAGCGTCGCACCGTTGGCTCCTGTCAGAGTTTTTGCCGGTGATGAACCGCATTGCGGTCGGGCCGCCGGCGTCCCGCATTGCCGAGATGCTGGCGTTGATGGAGGCCGGTGTACTCAGCGCCGATTGGGGGCCAGGAACGCGCTGCGTGCTGCCTCCCGAAGGTGGGCACATTCGGGTCAGCTCCGCCAAGTGGCCGGAGCTTTCTGCGCCGCTCCATGCGTTGATCAAGGCGAGGATTTCCCTTCACAGCCCGAAAGACGACGCATCGCCACTCCTGCAGGGCCTGCTGGCCGGGGGCCACGTCAGGCTCTTTCAGAACGGGGAGTTTCATCCCGGGGGCATCGAGATTGACGGCAACTTCAACTGGGTTTCAAAGACCGGGCAGGCGGTGAGCAACGCCTGGGCCCTCGGCATCCCCACCGAAGGTGTCAAGTTCTACACCTTCGTCGTGCCGCGTGGGGGGGTGAACTCCACCGCCATCGTCGACGCTGGCCGGGCCGTCGGAAGGATGCTCGCACTGATCGACGGGCGAACCTTGCCTGCGGCGCCTGCCATCGCTCCCGAAACCACCTACGACGAGCCGAGTTCAGCCTTCGCGACGATCTACGGTGCGCTTCCCTGAGATGGGCTCGCGGCTATCACTGCGGTCACTGAAACCACCGGCTCGATGATCGGCGGGGCCGTCAACCGTCTGAGCCTGTCAGGGCTGGCTGCCACCCTGGTCGGCAACGGCATCGGCCGCTTTGCCTTCATCGCGTTGATGCCGGCGCTGATCCTGGACGGGTGGTTCACCCAGGGCGAGGCTTCTTACCTGAGCGTCGCGACCTTGGTCGGCTACCTGCTGGGCGCGGGTCTGTCCGACCTGCTGGGTTCGCGGGTGCGTGTGTCGACCCTGTTGCGAATGAGCATGCTCACTTGCTCGATCAGCTTCTTCGCTTGCGCGGTGGAGCACGCGGGTCTGCCTTGGTACTTCTTCTGGCGAACGCTGGCAGGTTTCAGCGGTGCCATCCTGATGGTGTTGCCCGCTCCGGTGGTGCTGCCCACCCAGGCACCGGCGATTCGAGGACGCGCCAGCGGCGTGGTGTTCTCCGGCATCGGCCTGGGCGCGGTGATATCCGGCGCACTGGTCCCATCGCTGATTGCCGGCACCGGCCTGATCGTCGTCGTATCCGGCGATCAGTTCTCGCTGCTGGTCTTGCAGGGTGTCACCGGCGCCTGGGTGGGCATGGGCTGCATCTGCCTGCTCTTGACGGCGCTGGCCTGGCGCCAGTGGCCGCCCGATGCGCATGCGAGCCCGAAAGCGGCGACCGCGGGCCTGGCGAGCAAGCCGTTTTCCGCGGAAACCCGGGCGGCCGTCGGGCTGATCCTGGCCGCTCACGGGCTGAATGCGATCGGCTACCTGGCACACACACTCTTCTGGGTGGACTACATCGTCCGCGAGTTGCACCTGCCTCTTTCGACCGGTGGCTTCTACTGGGCGATGTTCGGTTTGGGCGCGGCCATCGGCCCCCTTGTCACAGGAAGCCTGGCCGACGTGTTCGGCCTCAAGAGGTGCCTCATCGCCGCGTTCTTGCTGAAGTTCTTTGCCGCAGCGCTGCCTTTGCTGAGCAACAGCGCCGTCGCACTCTTCATCTCGTCGTTCTTGATGGGCATGTTCACGCCAGGGATCGTTGCGCTGATCTCCGCTTACGCGCTGGACCGCGTTGGTGCCGAGCACCACAGAAAGGCGTGGGGCCTGGCCACGCTCAGCTTCGCGGCGGCGCAGGCCGGCGGTGGGTTGTTGATGGCCATGCTCGCCGTGTCCCTCAGCTCGTATCGGCCCCTGTTTGCCGTGAGCGCCGTGGCGCTCCTCGGCGCATTGGCCTGCATTGCGGCCATCCGCGCGGTGTCACCCCCACTCCCAACAGTGCCACCTCTTTTGCTCACCTACCAGCCGAAGAAACAAGAAGCCGCGCTGTAGGTCAAGTGTCACCTGTTCGTATTCCCAAGAAATTCAAGGTGACTACCCTAATACCCGATATAGCAGGGCAGGCCGCTAATCAAGCCGGTGCCAAGGCGCCACTCTCCCTCAGGGGCCGTTCGCGGTCGCTTCAACCCAGCTTTGCGAGGTTTTCCGAATGAACAAGGTTTCCGCTGGTGCGATTCTTTTGTTGGCCATGTCGCTCAACGGGCTCGTGTCGGAGACTGCCGTTGCGCAGATCAGAGTGGGGCAGACGTCCGGCTTCACCGGCCCGGTGGCCGCGCCAGTGGCTGAAATCGCCGTCGGGGCCAAGCTGTACCTGGATCACATCAACGCCGAGGGCGGGATCAACGGTCAGCAGATCGAACTGATTTCGCTGGATGACAAGAACCAGGTTCCGATCGCCGCCGAGAACGCCAAGAAGCTCATCGCGGACCCGAAGGTCGTCACTCTTTTCCTGACCCGCGGAACCCCGCATGCGCAAGCGATCCTGCCGCTGCTGGCCGAAGGTCAGATCGCGCTGCTTGCGCCTTCCACGGGTGCGGTGGTTCTCCACAAGCCCGTCAATCCCTGGGTCTTCAACGTGCGAGCCACTTACCAGACCGAAGCCGAACGTGTCGCCCGACACCTCGGGCTCGCCGGTCTTGAGAACGTGGGGCTGATCTACGTCAACGACTCGTTCGGCGAGGACGCCGTGCAAGGCGCACTGAAAGTGTTCAAGGAGTCTGGCAAGGTACCTGCGCTGACCCAAGCCATTGACAAGTTCAAACCGGACTACGCCTCGGTCGTGAAGAAGGTTCTTGAAGCTAAGCCTCTCGGCATCCTGATCATCGGCACGTCGACTTCAGTCGCCGCCGGCGTCAAGGCTTTGCGCGCCGCCGGTTCGGGGGCGACCTTGGCCACACTCTCGAACAATGCGGCAACCGGTTTCGTCAAAGAGTTGGGCGAGCAGGCGGCCGGTGTGATCGTCAGTCAGGTTTTTCCGTCTGAGCGCCGCTTGGCCGTTCCCATGATTGCGGAGGCCGCTCGGCTCGCCAACGCCAAGAACGTCAAACAACTCACGCCCGCGATGATCGAAGGTTTTGCGGCGGCCAAGGTGCTCGTCGTCGGCTTGAAGCGCGCGGCGGCGAAAGACAAGGATGTGACGCGGGCCTCTTTCAAGCGAGCGCTCGAATCGTTCAACCGGGTTGACCTGGGAGGGCAGGAGGTCAGCTACAGCGCCTCGGACCACACCGGCCTCGACTTCGTTGACCTCTCCATCATCGGACCCGACGGGACGTTCAGGCGGTAAGCCGGCCCATGCGCGAAGGCCGTCACAGCGCGGTAGCCGTCTCGCAAGCCACGTCGCCCGGGTTGAGCTTTTGAATGCGCTTGGCCAGCGGCGCATCGATCTTGTTGGAGTAGATGGCCAGGCGTGAGGCGCTCGGGCTCGTGGCCGACAGCTCGGCTTGGGTGCTCGATGCGAGGCCTCCCCATGACGCTGTTTGGCCCACGCGTGCGGTCGGGCGGCCATAGGTGCGCTGGAACTCCTTGACCAGCGCCTTCTGGTCGACCGCTGCGTCGAGGATCACCATGACCATGCTGTCTTGTTGAAAGCAGTAACGCACGTCGCTCAGGGCGCTGTCGCCGAACACCAGGTTCTCGCGCTCGCGGCGGTAGCAGGTCACGTCGCCCAGGCTGTGCACCGGCGTGGCCGCACCCAGCGCCTCAGCGGCTTCGCCCCACGACACACCACGAAAGCCACGCAACTCGAAGGCCTGTGCGCCGAGGGCGGCCAGGCCCAGGCAAGCGACGGCAGAGAGCTTGGAGACAGTGCGGTGGAGTGACTTCATGGCGCGCTTTCTTGGTGTTGCCGGGGTGAGGTCAGTGTGTTGCTTGCAGACAGAGTGTGTCAATTCGTAAACCGCGCGAAGCCACGGTGTCGCGCGCACAAATTCGCGCTTCCGTTCGCTGTGACGTGACAAGAAGCGTCAGCCGGCAACAGGGCGTCTGCAACCAGTTCGCACGAACGTATCAATCCGTACCAAAGCATCAAGCTTCGACGCGTGGCTGCCGAAGAAGGACCGAAGGTGATGAGCCCGAACAACGCGCATCTTGCGCGAGCGGGCGGCATGGCCGTCCCCCATCCTCAGCAGGAGTGTTCACATGAAGCGCAGAAGCCTTGTCATCAGCGGTTCGGCAGCGTTGGCAACCAGCATGGCGGGAAGCTTTTCCCTCCACGCTGCAGTACCGGGCAACGTGATCAAGTTCGGCCAGTCGGCCGCGCTCACAGGCGGGCAGGCGAGCTACGGCCGCGACATTCGCGACGGCATCGTTGCGGCCTTCCATGCAGCCTCCACGGCAAGCGCCGCCACCGGCGGGCCGCGCTTCGAGCTGGTGACGCTGGACGACGGCGGTGTGAAGAGCCGCTGTCTTGAAAACGTCACCGCACTGATCGATGGCGGTGTGTCGGCCATTCTCGGCCTGACCAATGGCATCGCCGCCGAAGCCTGTGTGCCGCTGGCCCACAGCAGCCAGGCCGCCCTGCTGGGCACGGCGAGCGGCAACATGGGCCTGCGCACGGGCGCGGCCAACGGCGTGTTCCACACCCGCGCCGGCTACGACCTGGAATACAGGCGCATGGCCAACTACATCAAGGAATTCGGCATGCGCCGCATCGGCTACGTGTACCTGAAGGACACCTCGCCTGCCAACCTGTCGGTCATGTCGAAGGCCTTGAACGAAGTGTCGATCGTGCCGACGGAGGCGATTGCGATCGACCGCGCCGCGACCACGTTCGAGGACGTCTCCGCCAGGCTGCTGGCGGCCAAGCTCGACTGCGTGCTGATCTCGGCCAATGCAGGCCCGGTCGCGACCATCATCGACCAGATGAATGCCGGCCGCTACTCGGGCCTGTTCTACGCCTCGTCGTATGCCGGCCAGGGGCTGATGGACACCCTGTCGGCCAAGAAGCAGAGCTGCATCATGAGCATGGTGGTGCCGCGCCCGAACTCGGGCGTCGCCAACGTGGTGAGCCGCGCCAAGCTGGACTTCGCGGCCCTGGGCTCCGATGTGAAGCTCGGCATCACCACGCTGGAGGGCTACATTGCCGGCCGCACCGCGGTCGAAGCGGCGCGGGCCGCCCTGAAGGTGAGTGGCGGCGAGCGCTTCACGCGCGGGCGCTACAAGGAATCGCTGGCCGGCCTGCGCGCCGACCTCGGTGGCTACCGCGTGGAATTCGCCCCCGGCGTGACGAACGGCTCGCAGTACGTCGACCTGATCGCGATCGACCGCTACGGCCGCCTGGTGGGCTGACACCGCCCCGCAGGGCGGCGCCATGGCAACTCAGTCGTTGCCGTGTTTGCCGCCCTTGCCCTTCTTGTCGTGTTTGTCGTGCTTGTCCTTGCCGTGGCCCTTGCCGCCGTGCTCGTGCTCGTAGCGCTCACGCACCCAGCTCTCTCTCACGAAGTAGACCGGCTGGCCGCAGGCGTTGTAGCGCTTGCAGTGTTTGCCCCAGTTCTTCTGGTGGCCGGGTGGCACATACAGGTACATCGGCTCCTGCACCACACGCACCCGTGGCGGCGCATAGATGATGGGCTGGGCATAGATCACCGGCGGCGGTGGCATGTTGCCGATGTCGATGCGGCCATACACACCCGGCTGGTTGACGCTCACCGACACGCCAACGCTGGTCTGGGCCGAGGCCGTGCTGGCAGCGAACACGGCCACGAGGGCCAGTGCCTTGCAATAAAACGAGCGTGAGCTGTTCATGTGGAGACTCCTTCAGGGGTGAACAAAGAGTGTGCGCGCCTGCGCCCGGAGGGGCGCAAAACGTGACACGAGTTCGGCCAGGGTGCGGGCCGAAAAGGGTTTGAGCATCACAGCGTTCATGCCGGCTTCGACATAACGTGCGCGCTCTTCGTGCATGGCGCTGGCGGTCACCGCCACGATGGGCGTGGCCGCGCGTTGGTTGTCGTGCTCCCAGCGGCGGATTTCGCGGGTGGCCTCGATGCCGTTGGTCACCGGCATCAGGTAGTCCATCAGCACCACCGCATAACGGTGGGTCTTGACTGCTTCAATCGCCTGCGCGCCGTCGGTTACCAGCGTGGGTGCCACGCCCAGGTGCTCGAGCATCAGGGTCAGCAGCAGGGCCTGCACCGGGTCGTCTTCAACCACCAGCACGTGCGGTGTGGCCTGGCCAGCGGTGAAGGTGGGCGCGTCATAAGTCTCGCGCCACAGCGGTGTGCGGCGTGTCGGGGTGAGTGGGGTGAGCTGGTTCATCGTTCGAAGCGGATCTGCCGTGCCTGCAAGCCCACACCGCCTGCCGAGGGTGCGCCACGTACTTCAACTCGCGCGCCCACCAGCAGGTTGACCTCCCTGCCGGCGGCAAACACCGTCCGGTTGTCGTATGTCACGGTCACGCCGCGCAGCACGAAGGTTTGGGCCGGTGTGTTGACCGATTCGATGGCGCCGTTCAGCTCGAACTCTTGGTCGCCGCCGCGCTTGAAGTCGACTTCGCTCGCGACCAGCACGCCGGTGCGCATCACGCCTTCCACCTCGACGCGCACGCCGTTGGCCAGATCGTTGAGGTTGCCGTGGCGAAATCTCACGCCGGGCGCGCTCGCGTCGACCGGGATGCCGGCCACCGAGAAGCTCGCGCTGCTGACGAAGCCGCTGATGAAGCCTTCGAGCTCGGCCTCGCGCGCCTCGGGGAAGTTGCGTTGCGAGGTGTGCACCGAGCTCGCCACCCAACGGCCGGCCACCGGCGTGTTCTGCAGGGTGACGCGCACCGACAGGCCATTGGCCAGCCGCGGCAGCGCGGGCGGCGCGATGCTGCCGTAGTCGATCAGCGCGCTGCCGATCGAGAAGCTGTGGTTGTCCACGGTGTCGAGCGCGCTGATGCGGCCGCGCAGCTTGTAGGCGGCGAGCGTTGCCCGGCGCTCGATGCGCGTGGCGGTGTAGACCTCGCTGGTGATGTCGTAGAACGCAAACACCTCGATCAGGTCCCCGGCCAGCACGCCGGCCAGGCCGTTGGCGTGGCCGTCGAAGATTGTGTCGACGTCCACCCGCACCCGCTGCCCGAGCACCACCAGTTGGCTCGTCAGCACGTCGACCGATTCCACCGGGCCGGCGATCTCGTTGCCATACTGGATGCGGTAGGCGACGCCGGTGCCGCTGTTGCCGCGCCGCTCGCCGGTTACTTCAACCACCATGCCGAGCTTCAGGTCGCTGCGCGAGCGGAGCGCGCCATCGTCGTCGACGATGTTGGCCTGGCTGTCGTCGTAGCGCACCCCATTGACGATGACCGAGCCAAAGCCCGAGATGCGACCGGTCGAGGTGGTCTGCGCCGTCTGGCCGGTGCCGCCGCTGTCGACACCGCCACAGGCCGTGGCCAGCGCAGCCGCGGCCAGCAGCGCCGCCAGGGCGCGCCAGGGCAAATGGGTGGGTGTCATGCGGAGCTCCTCGTTCGTGCCGGCGTGGCGTGTGCCGCGGCTGGTTCTGGTGCGGTGGGCGGGGCCATCGCTTCGCTGTAGGCATACAGGCCGATGCGCAGCCGCTGGTCTTGCACCCGCTGCTGGGCTTTGTCGTCGTCGATCAGTTTTTGCACCTCGGGCGCGAGCGTGCGCAGGAGCTGCTGCCACTGCTCGCGCACCAGCGGTTGCAGGTGGTGCACCGAGCTGCGCGAGAGCTCGTCGGCGAACAGCGCTTGCTCCAGGTGAGGCGGCGCGTCGGCCAGCACGTTGGCGGTGGCGGCGCGCAAGTGGTCGCCCACGTTGCTGGCCAGAAAGCCGAGCATGCGGGGCTCGTCGCCGGCCGGGGCAAACCGGTCACGCAGCAGCTCGACGCGGTCGGTGGCGGCGTCGAGGCGCGTCAAGCCCAGCCGGCACAGCTCTTCGAGCAAGGTGCGCGGGTGCACGTCCTTGGTCACCGATTGGGCCAGGCTCTCGAAGCTGGGCGCGGGCCCTTGCCGCGGCAGAGAGGCGAGGAATGCGTCGCCCGAGAGCAGGGCCGGGTCGCTGAGCCAGCGGGTGAACACTTGTGTGGCCGGCGAGCGCTTGGGCTCTGCCGTGGGCTGGGTTTGCATCAGCCGGCCCACCTCGCGGCGGTTCAGGCCGGTGAGCCGCGTCAGCGCCGCAGCTCGTCGAGGTCGGCATGGTGCAAAGATC
>JACMKJ010000129.1 GCA_014380155.1 Rhizobacter sp.
GCCGCTCGGCCATGGCAGCCAGGTAGGCGTCGGCCCCCTTGAGCAAGGCCTGGCGCGGCGTCGTCGCAGCGGGCGTGGCGGCTTCGATGGCATCGCGCACCGCAATCGCCTCGCGCTCGAGAACGGCCAGAAACAGCGCACGCTTGTCGGCGTAGTGGTGGTACAGCGCCCCACGGGTGACGCCGGCGGCCGCGCATATCTCGGGTGTGGACGTGGCCGCATAGCCGCGGCCGATGAACAGTGCGTGTGAAGCGTCGAGCAGCGCCAGCCGGGTCGCCTCGGTTCGTTCAGGGTTGGTGGCCATGGCAGTGTTGAAAACAAACAGTCTGCATGTTAACCTTCATAAAACATGCACTTTGCATGTTTTGTCCTGAAAGGCTCCCCATGAAGACCAACAGCTACTACCCCGTGCTCATGACCCACGACGTGCCGGGAACCTCTGCCTTCTACGTCAAGCACTTCGCGATGCGCCCGCTGTTCGAGGCAGATTGGTACGTGCACCTGCAATCCACCGAAGACACCACCGTCAACCTCGGCGTGGTGGCGGCCAACCACCCCACCGTGCCTGAGGCGGCGCGGGGGCGGGGCGCGGCCGGGCTGCTCATCAACTTCGAGGTCGACGACCCGGATGCCGTCTACGAGCGGCTGCGTGCCCAGGGCCTGCCCATGCTGCTCGACCTGCGCGACGAGGCTTTCGGCCAGCGGCACTTCATCACCGCCGACCCCAACGGCGTGCTGATCGACGTGATCAAGCCGATCGCGCCGTCGGCGGAATACGCCGGGCAATACGTGGATGCGCAGGCGCTCCTGACGCCAACCTAACGGGCCGCCACCTACTCTGCAAACGCTGCAGGCTGAATACCACCGCAGCGTTCACGACGGCGTTCACCACTTTTCAGGAGCAGACGATGAAGAACCTCTTGCTCATCGGTTTCATGATGGCGGCCTCATCGGCGCGTGCTGCGCCATCAACTGGACGACCCAGTCGATGAACACGCGCAGTTTGGTGCTGACATGCCGGTTCGGCGGAAAGGCCAGGTACATCGGCATGGGGTCGAGGTGCCAGCCTTCGAACAGGGCCACCAGTTCGCCGCGCGCCAGATAGGCCTTGGACATGTAGTCCGGCAGCCAGAGGACGCCGAGCCCCGCCAAGCCGGCAGCGAGGTAGGCGTTCCCGTCGTCGACCGTCAACACGTGGCGGCCCTGTACTTCGATGCTCTCGCCTTCGCGGCGAAGCGGGTAGGACAACACCTTGCCCGTGCGCGGCGACAGGAAGCCCACGGTGCGGTGCTGCGCGCCTTCCAGCTCCCGTGGGTGCACGGGTGTCCCGGCGCGCTCCAGGTAACTTGGCGCCGCACAGACCCGCAGCTGCAGATCGCCAACGCGGCGCGCCATCAGGGACTGATTGGTGAGTTCACCGCCCCTGATGACGCAATCGACGTTGTCGCCGATCAGGTCGACCAGACGATCGCTGACACCCAAGTCGATCTGGATGTCGGGATAGTGCGCGTGGAATGTCGGCAACGCGGGAATCAGGATCATCCGCGCCAGCGGGCTGGGCACGTCCACGCGCAACCGACCCCTGGGGGATTCCAAAGCACTGGACAGGCTGGTTTCCGCGTCGTCCATCTCGGCAAGCAGCCGCACCACACGCTCGTAGTAGGCAGCGCCGTCGGCCGTGACCTGGACCTTGCGCGTGGTGCGGTTGAGCAGCCTCACGCGCAGCCGCGCCTCCAGCTGCTGCACCAGCTGCGTCACGCTGGTCTTGCTCATGTGCAGAGTCTCGGCCGCCTTGGTGAAGCTGCCCGCCTCCACCACGCGCGCAAAGGCCTGCATCGCATCAAAGCGGTCCATCGTTGCCCCCGAAGCTTCAGCGATTGTTTGGAATCTGCAAAAGGTGATTGTCGGCCTTGCTGGTTTATCAGCAAGGCATGGTTCCGTAGAGTCCATTTCATCGACAACCCAGGCCACTCCGGCCCCAACCGAAAGGCAAACCATGACTCAGCGCGACGTTGTTTTCCCAGCCGGGCGCCAAGCGCTCTATGAAAAGAATCGCTATTCGCCAGCGGTCCGCGCCAACGGCTTTCTGTTCGTTTCGGGCCAGGTCGGCAGCCGGCCGGATGGCTCGCCCGAGCCCGAGCTGGAGGCGCAGGTTCGGCTCGCGTTCGACAACCTGAACGCGATCCTGGCGTCTGCAGGCTGCACGTTCGACGACGTGATCGACGTCACCGTGTTTGTCGTCGACCCCGAATCGAACTTGGAGACGATCTGGAAGGTGTTGCCAGACTACTGGGGCAACGCGCCGCACCCGACGTTGACAGGCGTCGGCGTGACGTGGCTCTACGGCTTCCAGTTCGAGATCAAGGTGATCGCGAAGCTCCCGGAGGTTGGCGGGGGCGCGCCTTGACGGGCTCAGCGCATCAACACATCGAGCCACGCTCGCTGCTCGGGCGTCACTGCATCGAGCGGGGTCATCATGGCCGTCGACAAGGCCGTGCGGATCTCGCGCTCGGGCGTGACTGCCGGCTGCGACAGCAGCTGATTCAACAGCAGCCGTGCCGTGCCCAGGCTCTTGCCATACAGCTCGAAGATCGCCGACACGCTGACGTGGCGCGTGGGGTCGTCCATCCAGCAGTCGTAGTCGGTGACGATGCCGACCGTGGCGTAAGCCATCTGGGCTTCGCGCGCGAGAAAGGCCTCGGGCACGTTGGTCATGCCGACCAGGTGGCAGCCGGCCTGGCGCATGAAGAGGCTTTCGGCGCGGGTCCCCAGGCGCGGGCCTTCGACACAGGCGTACGTGAGGCCGCGGTGCAGCGTGATGCCGAGCGTTTGTGCCGCGCTGCTCGCCGCGTCGACCAGTGCCGCGCTCACCGGGTGGGCGGTGGAGATGTGTGCCGCCACGCCATCGCCGAAGAAGCTGCGCTCGCGTGAGCCGCGCGTCCAGTCGAAGTACTGCTCGGGCATCGCCAGGTCACCGGGCGCGACGTGTTCTGAGAGGCTGCCCACGGCCGAGAAGCCGAGCACCAGGGTCGCGCCGGCCCGCTTGAGGGCAAACAGGTTGGCGCGGTAGTTCACCTCGTGCGGCAGCAGCTTGTGGCCGGCGCCGTGGCGCGCCAGGAAGAGGATCGGTTGGCCGTTGATGCGGCCACGCTGCACCACACCCGAAGGCATGCCGAAGGGGGTGTCGCCGCTGATGCGTTCTTCGATCTCCATGCCGGCCAGGTCGTACAGGCCGGTGCCGCCAATGATTGCGAGCATGTGATTAGTCCTCCGATGTGATCAAGGCGTCGGCCGGAACGAAGGCCGGTCCGTCAGCGATGCGGCCCCAGTACGACGCGTGCGCGTCGCTGCCTTCGGGCCACTGTTGCAGGAATTGTGCGCGCCACACCGTCTGGTCGGGTTCGATGGCGATGGCCTCCATATGGATGCCGTTGCGTTGCAGGCCGAAGCGCCGCTCGGGGCCATCGAATGGCCGCAGCGCGATGCGGGTGAGCAGGCCTGCTGCGTCACCGCGAAAGTTGGGCATGCCGGTCGCGCCGTTGTTGAGCACCATCGGCGCGAAGTGGCGAGCGGGCATCGGCAGCGTGTGGAACACCGGCAGGCAGGTGTGGCTGCTGGCGAACGCATCGACCTGCCCGGCCTCGAACCAGCGGCGCGCGGTGTCACGGTGGGCGCGCTGCTGCAAGTGCTCTTGCGCGAAGCCCCAGCCGGCGAGGGACTCGGCATCGCCGTGCACGATGGCCACACGGCAATCGCCCACGTTCACACGCAGGTGCATGGGCAGTGCGGCCAGGCGTTGGGCGATCTCGGGGAAGTGGGTCGCGGTCTCGCGCAAACGCCGCATGATCTGGTTCGAGCGTTGCACCACGCCCTCGCCGACCCAGTCGGGGTAGGCGCAGCCACAGCCGTTGTCACCCTCGGTCGGGTCGCTCAACTCGGTTTCCACGTTGCCACGCATCGCGTCGAAAGCCAGCACCCGTTCGTTCAAGCGCTTGAAGATCGCCGGGTCGGTGTTGAACCAGTTGAAGTCACCGTTGAAGACCAGTCGCTTCAGGCCCCGCTCGCGCTCGAACAGCGCCAGCAGCACGTCGAGCGCGGGCTCGTTGCCGTACAGGCCGCCGACCACATACAACACCTCGCATTGCAGCTCGGCCGGTCGCGCAAAGCTGCTGGGTGCGTACCGGTAGTGCAGCGGGCAGCTGCGGCCGGCGTCGGTGTTCATCAACTTTCTCTCCAGGTGGCCAGTCGTTGCAGCGGGTGAATCTCGCGGGGCTTTTTGTTGTGGGCGATCGGCGCGGCGCGGGGGGCTTCGTTGCCATACAGCGCGTCGAACGCATTTGCATCCAGTGACGCGAGGGGCTGGTCAAACACCAGCCGGCCTCCGCGCAGGCCGATCACGCGGTCGGCGAGCAAGGGCAATAGATCAACGTGATGCACCACCGTGATCAGCGTGGCCTGGGCCGCACTGTCGCGCAACAGGCGGCAGACCTCGCGCGCCGACGCAGGGTCGAGGCTGGCGGTGGGCTCGTCGGCCAGCACCAGGCGGGGCCGCTGCATCAGCATGCGGGCGA
>JACMKJ010000130.1 GCA_014380155.1 Rhizobacter sp.
AGGCCGAAGTGATCCACTGGTGGACCTCGGGTGGCGAATCGGCCGCCGTGAAGGAACTGGCCGACGCCTACAACAAGGCCGGTGGCACCTGGGTCGACGCGGCCGTGGCTGGCGCCGACAACGCGCGCGCTGCCGCCATCAATCGCGTGGCCGGCGGCAACCCGCCCGCAGCCGCGCAGTTCAACACCTCCAAGCAGTACCACGACGTGATCGCCGAAGGCCAGCTCAACGACATCGATGCCGTGGCGATGAAAGAGGGCTGGGACAAGTGGCTGCCCAAGCCCATCATCGACAGCATCAAGGTCAAGGGCCACTACTACGCCGTGCCGGTGAACATCCACAACCCGTCGTGGTTCTGGTACTCCAAGGCGGCGCTGCAAAAGGCCGGCGTCGCGGGCGAGCCCAAGACCATGGACGAGATGTTTGCCGCGCTCGACAAGCTGAAGGCTGCCGGACTGGTGCCGCTGGCCCTGGGCGGCCAGGCCTGGCAAGAGTGGATTACCTTCTACACCGTGCTGCTGCACGTGGGCGGCAAAGACGCCTACCTCAAGTTCTTCAAGGACCATGACGCCGCCAGCGTGGGTGCCGAGCCGATGCGCAAGACGCTCACCACGCTGAAGAAGCTGCAAGGCTATGTGGACGCCGGCTCGCCGGGCCGCAACTGGAACGACGCCACCGCCATGGTCATCAGCGGCAAGGCCGGCTTCCAGATCATGGGCGACTGGGCCAAGGGCGAGTTCGCAGCCGCCAAGCAGACGGCCGGCAAGGAGTTCGGCTGCTTCGCCGGCTTCGGCGCGGGCGCGCCGTACATGGTGGCGGGTGACGTGTTCGTCTTCCCCAAGACCACCAACAAGGACGCCATCGCCGCCCAGCAGAAGCTGGCCACGGTGTTCACCTCGCCGGCCACGCAGGTCGCGTTCAACAACAAGAAGGGTTCGATCCCGATCCGCACCGACGTGGACAGCAGCAAGATGGACATCTGCGCCCAGGCCGGCGTGGCGGCCATGAAAGAGCCGGCGCGCCAGATCGCCAACCCCGACATGCTGATGACACCCGACATGGTGGGCTCTGTGCAAGACGTGATCACCAAGTTCTGGAACGGCAAGCAATCGGTGGACGACGCCGTGAAGGCCTTGCAAGGCGCGGTGGCAAAGCGCTAAGGTCTTTGGGGGGCGATGAGCCCCCGGCATGAAACGGAGGCCACGATGGCCAGCTCGAAACCGGCGCGCCGCAAGCGTGCCGTGGCGGCACAGCTCGCGCTGCTGCCGATGGCGATCACAGTGCTCGGTGTCTACATCGGCACGGTGCTGTGGTCGGTCCGCATCTCGTTCAGCAGCTCCAAGATCTTTCCGAAGAGCGATTTTGTCGGCTTCTCTCAGTACGAGCGGCTGTTCGACACCGAGCGCTGGATGGTCTCGCTGCAAAACCTGGCGGTTTTCGGCGTGCTGTTCATCGCGGCTTGCCTGGTGCTCGGCTTCCTGCTGGCCGTGTTTCTAGACCAGCACGTGCGCGGCGAGAACGTGCTGCGCACCATCTTTCTCTACCCGTACGCGATGTCCTTCGTGGCCACCGGCCTGATCTGGCAATGGGTGCTCAACCCGGAGCTGGGCATCCAGGCCACGGTGCGGGGGCTCGGTTTTCCCGAGTTCGAATTCAACTGGATCGTCGACCAGGACAAGGTCATCTACACGCTTGTCTTTGCCGCCGTGTGGCAAGCCTCGGGCCTGGTGATGGCGGTGCTGCTCGCGGGCTTGCGCGGTATCGACGAGGCGCTCTGGAACGCCGCCCGCATCGACGGCGTGCCGCGCTGGCGCTATTACCTGAGCGTGGTGCTGCCGCAGCTGGGCCCTGCCTTCGGCACCGCCTTCGTGCTGCTCTCGGTCGGCGTGGTCAAGGTCTTCGATGTGGTGGTTGCCATGACGCAGGGCGGCCCCGGCACGGCCAGCGAAGTGCCGGCCAAATTCATCATGGACAACCTCTTCAACCGGGCCAACGTAGGCCTGGCTTCGGCCGCATCGACGGTGATGCTGCTCACCGTGCTCGCGCTGCTCGTGCCCTGGTGGTACGGGCGTTCGGTGCAGGCAAGACGAGGGGCGGTCGCATGAAGCGCCGTTCGCATTTCACGCCGGCGCGGCTGGGCCTCTATGCCTTGCTGGTCAGTGCGGCGGCGTTCTTCCTGCTGCCGTTGTACGTGATGCTCGTCACCTCGCTCAAGCCGATGGAAGAGATTCGCCTCGGCCGGCTGTTTGCCTTGCCGATGGCCTGGACGGTGGAGCCCTGGGTTCAGGCTTGGTCGAGCGCTTGCACCGGCCTCGAGTGCCGCGGCATCCAGGTGGGCTTCTGGAACTCGGTGAAGATCGTCGTGCCGAGCACCGTCATCTCGATCTTCTTCGGCGCGCTCAACGGCTATGCGCTCTCGTTCTGGCGCCCACGCTGGGCCGGCTGGATGTTTGGCGTGCTGATGTTTGGCGCCTTCGTGCCCTACCAGGTGATGCTGTACCCGCTGGTGCGGGCACTCGCCTTCGTCGACCTGTACGGTTCGCTCGGCGGCATCGTGCTCATCCACACCGTGTTCGGCATGCCGGTGATGACGCTCTTGTTCCGCAACTACTACGCCGGCGTGCCGATCGAGCTCTTCAAGGCGGCGCGCATCGATGGTGGCGGCTTCTGGCGCATCTTCTTTCAGCTGATGTTGCCGATGTCGCTGCCCATCATCGCGGTGGCGGTCATCATGCAGATGACCAACATCTGGAACGACTTTCTCCTGGGCCTGGTGTTCGCCGGGCGCGAGAACCTGCCGATGACGGTGCAGCTCAACAACGTCATCAACACCACCACCGGTGAGCGGCTGTACAACGTGAACATGGCTGCTACCGTGCTCACTTCGTTGTTACCACTCGCTGTCTATCTCGTTTCTGGCCGATGGTTTGTCCGTGGCATTGCCGCGGGTGCCGTCAAGGGTTAGACATGAAACCCCCACGCTCACTTTGTTCACTGCCCCCCGAGGGGGCGCAGGGCTCCCTTGGGGCGGCCCGGCGAGAGTCCTGATCCCATGTCAAACGTCACCATCGAAAACCTCGACATCCAGTTCTCGGGTGTCAGCGTCATCAGCCAGTTGAACCTCGATGTCCAGAGCGGCGAGTTCCTCGTGCTGCTCGGGCCTTCGGGCTGCGGCAAGTCCACGCTCTTGCACAGCATCGCCGGCTTGATCGACGTGCACGATGGCCGCGTCGACATCGCCGGCAAGGACGTGACCTGGGCCGACCCCAAGGACCGTGGCATCGGCATGGTGTTCCAGTCGTATGCGCTGTACCCGACGATGACCGTTGCGAAGAACCTCTCCTTCGGCCCGCGCATTGCGGGTGTGCCCAAAGCCGAAGTAGCGAGTCGCGTAGAGCGCGCTGCGACCATGCTGCAACTCACGCCGCTGCTGCAACGCAAGCCTTCGCAGCTGTCGGGCGGGCAACGCCAGCGGGTGGCCATCGGGCGCGCGCTGGTGCGTGAGGCGGCTGTGTTCCTTTTCGACGAGCCACTCTCCAACCTCGACGCGAAACTGCGCGGTGAGCTTCGGCGGGAACTGAAGCAACTCCACAAGCAACTCGGCGCCACCATGATCTACGTCACGCACGACCAGGTCGAGGCGATGACGCTTGCCAGCAGAATCGCGGTCATGAAAGACGGCAAGATCCAGCAGATCGACACGCCGGCCACCGTGTACGCGCGGCCGGCCAACATGTTCGTTGCCGGGTTTCTGGGCGCACCCAGCATGAACTTTGTGGAAGGGCGCATGGCCCGCACCAACGGCGCCACGCAGTTCGTCTCGCCCACCTTGCGCGTGGACGTGTCGGCCTACCCCTTCATCAGCCCGCCGCAGATCGAGCAGCCGGTGGTGCTGGGTGTGCGGCCCGAGCACATCAGGCTGTCGGCCAGCGAGGCCAACGCGGCCGGCACGGCGGTGGTCTCGCTGGTCGAACCCATGGGCTCCAACCAGGTCGTGTGGCTGGATGCGCAAGGCGTGTCGCTGGCCGTCGATGCCGACGCGCAGTTCACCCCGGCGCTCGACCGCCGCACTGGCTTTGCCATCGACCCGGCGCACGTCTCGCTGTTCGATCGCCAAACGCAGATGCGGCTCTGATGGCGACCATCAAGGACGTGGCGCGCATGGCCGGTGTCGGCTTGGGAACCGCCTCACGCGCGATCTCGGGCCGCGGGCCGGTTTCGGAGAAGGCGTTGGCGCGGGTGAACGAGGCGGTGGCGGCGCTGCAGTTTCGCCCCAGCAACGTGGCCCGGGCGCTGTCGTCCAAGACGCGCGGCATGATTGGCGTCTACGTGCCCGATTTCTCCGGCACCTTCTACGGCCCCATCTTGCAAACCGTGGACGGCGAGCTGCGCGCGGTCGACCGCCACATGGTGGCCGCCAACGGCCACGGCCACGCCGAGGCGCGCCAGCAAGCGCTCGAAGGCATCGCCTTTCTCTACGAGCGCGAATGCGACGGCGTGCTGGCCATGAGCAACGCGTTGACGGAAGACGATTTCGCCAGGCTGTTTGCCCGCCACCCCTCGCTCGTGCTGCTCAACCGCAGCACGCGCGCGCAGCCCGAGCGCTGCTTCAGCACCGACCACGAGTTCGGCGGCCGGCTCGCCGCCCGCGCGCTGCTGCAGAAAGGCCACCGCGAGATCGCCTGCATCAGCGGCCCGCACAGCGCCCCCGACAACGAGCAGCGCATGGCCGGCTTCTTCGACGAGCTGGCGCGCCACAAGGTGCGCGTGCCCAAGCGCCGCTGCATCGACGCCGACTTCAGCTTCGCCGGCGGCTACGAGGCGGCCGAGAAGCTGCTCGCGCGCAGCCCGCGCGACTACAGCGCGCTCTTCTGCGCCAACGACGTGATGGCCATGGCGGCCTTGTCGTGCATGGGCAAGCTCGGCATCGACGTGCCGGGCGAGCTCTCGGTGATGGGCTTCGACAACTCCGACCTCTCACCCTACACCTCGCCCGCGCTGACCACGGTGAGCATCCCCATCGTCGACGCCGCCACCAGCGCCTGCCACTACCTGCTGAACCAGTGCTACGGCATGAGCCTGCCGGTGACGCGCGATTTCCACCCCGAGATCGTGTGGCGTGATTCGCTCGGTGTGGGCCCACACGCCGCGGTGCCAAAGCCAAAGTGATGGCCCGCTGCGCCTCAACAGAGAGCCTGCGCACAGACTGCGCACGGGAGGCACAATGGCAACAGACGAGAGCGGTGAATACTAGGTCAAGGTCGAGCTGATTCAGCTGGCGGCGGGCACCTCGCCTCAGCAGTTTGAAGACGGCATCTGCGCTGCAGCGCCCGAGATGATCGGCTCGCTGCTGAGTTGGAGGCACGACGATGGGTACGCGCTCGCCTCCAACGTGACGCCCGCGCTGTGGTTGGCGGGCCAGGTGCCGCGCGAGGTGATGCAATCCGCCGGTGCCATCGGCCTGCGGCAGATCGACGCCTCGGCGCAGCCTGCCGATGCTCATCCGGGGCGCGAAACCCCGAGCGACAAACACGGCCGTGCGAGTTGACGGCAGGGCCGCCCATGCCAGCACGCAGGCCCGTCAAGGAGCGGGCCGCCGCGCGCTCGACCACTGACGCCACTGCCCCCCGGCAGCGCGAGGTGATTCACCTGTCCGATCGGAAGGGAGCTACTCCATGTTGGTTGATGAGCCGAGAAGCTCGTCGAGTTGGTCGAACGTCTCGTCGTTCCAGCTCGTGCTGCCGGAGCTGATGTCTTCTTCGAGCGCTTGCTTCGAGGGATAAAGGTCGCGCGCGACGAGCAGCGTTTGCCCAGCTCTTTCCTCGAAGGTGACCGTGGTTCGGCCTGGGTCCACGCCTCGAACACGATGCGCGGCGGGGCGTTGATGGTTCGCGTGACGACGAGCTCTCGCTCGGACTTCCGCTCCACCAACATTCGATTCTTCATGGAGCTTGGCTGGCTACTTCTTCCTGCGTCCATCGACTCTCTCCTTGCGATTCAATCCTTCGACAAGCTTGTCCAGCTCGTCGAAGCATGCCTCCCAGAGCTGGCGGTAACTCTCGATCCACATCGCCTCTTCCTCCAGTCGACGCACGCCAAGCTTGCAGTTCCGCACGTGCCCGACGTTCTCCGTGGTGACGAGCTCCGCCCGCTCCAAGACGCCGATGTGCTTCTTCATGCAAACTAGTTCGGCTACCGGTTTCGGACTGCAGCCAGACGCGTGCGAACTTCAGTAAATTTAATGGTCCTCGAATGTCGTGGGACCCTCGCGGTAGTCAAGGCTTGCGTCGAGCGTGACGGCGCTTGGCGCAGGTGCAAAGCAACTCGAACAACCACTTCAGTCCCGCATCCATCAGAGCCGCCTTCGGCGTCACCGCGTGGAGCTGGAATCGGCCCATTGGCAGTGGCGCTTCGAGGTTGACGATACCGAAGCGCGCCGCGTGCATGGCGGCGAAGCGCCGAGGTAGCGCACAGACCAGATCGGTCTCGGCAACGATCGACAAGGCGAACATGAAGTTGGGCACGGTGAGCGCGATGCGCCGCTCGCGTCCGTGCTCGGCGAGCACCTGGTCCACGAAGCCATGCGCGTCACCGCTTCCCGAAACCACCAGATGGCGCATCTCGCAGAAGCGGTCGAGCGTCACGCTGCGGGCGAAGGGGTGCCCGGTAGCCACGACGACGACGAAGTCTTCTTCGTAGAGGGAACCGGCGTGAAAGCGCGGCGGCACTTCGCCGAAGGGCAGCACCGCGATGTCCATCGCGCGTGTTTCGAGGTCGGTAAATGCTGAGCGCCAGGCGCGCTCAGGTGCGTACTCCCCGGGTGCGGGCATCAGTTGCCGAACGCCGATGTCCACCCCTGGCGCGCGATCACGGAGTTGGTCGAGCAACCGCGGCAGGAGCACGGCCGAGATGCCGTCGGGGGCGCCGATGGTGAAGCGCCGCGTGGAGCGCGCAGGGTCGAAAGGCTCGGCGCTCGCGAGCACGCTGCGTGCCCGCGCCAGCACGTCGGCGATGGGCCCGGCGAGTTGCATCGCGCGTTCGGTCGGTACCACGCCCTTTGGATTCCTGATGAAGAGCGGATCGTTGAGCAGTCGGCGCAGCCGGCCCAGCCCGTGACTCACCGCTGATGCGCTGAGGTGCAACTGCTCGGCGGCGCGGCCGACATGCCCGGCTTCGCGAACCGTGTCGAAGAGCACCAGCAGGTTGAGGTCGACCCGCGACAGATCAATTTCATTCAGCATGTTGCTGAAATCATATCGCTGGATTCATCGCGCGTGGCGCGCGATTCTTGAGCTCCGACGAACGCCGAGCGCGTTATCGCCACCCCTGAACCCCAAGGATCCACTTCCATGACCACTTCCAGACGCTCTGTTCTCGCCGCCGCCAGCGGCTTGGCTTCGATGAACGTTGCCGCAGCCCCGGCCCCAGGCCACGCCAACGATCGCGCCGTGACAGAACTCATCGAACGCTCCGAGGCTTCGAATGCCGCGCTGATGCGCGGTGACATCGAGCGCTACCGGTCCCTCGTCTCGTTTGCCGACAACTTCACCATCATGTCGCCATTCGGCGGCGCGACCACCTATCCCCACGGACTGACAGCCGATCGTCTTCAGGCGATGGGGAGCTTCTTCAAGAACGGGAGCCTGCGGCAAGAACTGTTGCAGGCCTACGGCAGCGCCGACATGGTGGTGCTGGCGGTCATCGAGCACACCCACGTCGAAGTGGGTGGACTGCCAGCGCAAGGCTGGCCGCTTCGTGTGACGCTGGTCTATCGCCGCGATGGCTCCGAGTGGCGGCTGGCACACCGGCATGCCGACCCGCTGGTCGCCGGCATCAGCCTCGCACACTCGGCCGCGTTGGCACGGGGCGAGCGCTGAGCGCTGCTGATTCAAGGAGAGCACACATGCTGGAACCGAAGCTGGTTCGCTCGCACGCGCTTGAGGTCAGCGGTGCGTTGCGCCCCTTCGTCAAGGCGCTGATCGGCGTCGAGTTGGGCGCGGCCGGGCCGCTGCCGCTGTCGGTGGCACCGCACGAGTCGCTGATGCTCACGGTGCAGTTGGGGCGCGAAGCCGATTGCATCGAACAGAAGGGCGCCCACGGCGAGAACACCAGCCTCACCGGCATCCGCCAACACACCGGCCAGTTCCTGGGCGCTGGCGATTGCGTGACCCTGTTCGCATTGCTGACACCACTCGGTGCGGTGCACTTGCTGGACAGCCAGCCGCTGTCAGAAACGCCACGCATTCGCGCGCGCGTCGCCGAGTTGCTCGACCGACAGGTCACGCGCGGCCTCGAGTCGGAGGTGGCGCTGGCCGCCACCTTGCAGGACAAGTTGTGGGTCCTTGCGGCCTGGCTGGAGAACCGAGCGACGACGCAACGCCGCCTGGCCCGCGGGGCGTTGCGCGCGGGGCGCGCTGCGATGCGCCTGTGTGCCGAGCCAGGCACCGGTATCGAAGCGCTGGCCGACGAACAGCACGTGTCGCGCCGCCAGCTCGAACGGGATTTCGGCCACTGGATCGGCACTTCGCCGCGCCACCTGTCTCAGGTTGCGCGGGTGCAGGCGGTGTCGCGCAAGGCGAGCACCGGCGCCTCCCTGGCCGACATCTCCGCCGATGTCGGGTTTGCCGATCAGGCCCACATGTCGCGCGTGGTGCGCCAGGTCACCGGACTGACGCCGAAGCAGCTCGCTCGATCGAAGCGCACCGAGATGGCCGATGCTTTCAGTCGCGCCACGGGTGGCGCGACGGTCTACCTGTAGCGCCGGGTTTCAGCGCGCGGCGAACACATGGTGGAGCATCACGAAGGTGATGCTGTTCTTGCCGTTCCTTTCGAGCCGGTTGTGACGCGGGATCTCCAGCAGCACCGTGACAAGCAGGCCGACGATGCCGGTGGCGATGTTGGCCGCGCTCATCCAGGGTTTGATCACGCGAGCCCTTCGGCACGCAGCGCGGCCTGCACTGCGGGCCGGCTGGCCATGCGGGCACTGTGAGCGGCCAGCGCCGGCCAGTCCGCGACGTTCAGGCCCGCGACACGCAACATGCCGAGCACCGCGAACAGGTACGCGTCGGCCACGCTGAAACGCTCGCCAAGCACGAAGTCGTGACCGGTGAGCTGCGCATCGGCCCAGTTCAGCCGCGCCATCAGCCGCTCGATCAGACCTTGTCGCATGCTGTCGGGCAGTGCCGGGTTGAAGAACGGGCCGAGGGTCTTGAGCAACTCCGAGGCGCAGAACGACAGCCACTCCTGCAGGCGATACCGCTCCATGGAGAGGTGGCTTGGCGCCAGCGCGCACTGCGGGGCCAGGTCGGCCAGGTACTGCAAGATGGCCGCGCCTTCGCTGAGGTGTTCGCCATTCGGCTGCTCGAGCACCGGCACGTAGCCACGCGGGTTGACGGTGGCGAAATCTCCACCACCGGCGATGGTGCGGGTGGCGAGGTCGACACGGACCAGTTCGGCTTCGATGCCGGCCTCGCGCAGCACGATGTGGGGTGCCAGCGAACAGGCGCCAGGCGAGTAGTAGAGCTTCATGGGTTTGAGGTGAAGTGATCGAAGCGGGCACTGTCGCCGCTGCGGCGCGCACCTTCTTGGAGATTGGCGACAAGCTGCTTCATGGCGCGCGTCGCAGTTGCCTTGATGCCAGCTTCTCCAGGCCACCGATCTGCTCGGCGGTGATCTCCGCCTCGCTGAAAGGCAGGCGGGCCAGCTGCGAAGCGGAGTAGAGCGCTTCGGTCTGGTCGGCGTGGTGCGGCGACGCAGGGTTGGTGGACTGCGAATAGGCCTGCAGCCCCAGCGCCTGCACCTGGCCGCCAACCCAGGTCACGGCCTGCAGGTAAGAGGCACCGACCAGAACCTCGGTGTAGCCGCTTGGGCCCAGTGGCAGCACCGACGGTTGCACCGGCGTGAGTTTGTTGAACGCGCCCACATGCTCATCGTCGCCATGCATCGGGATGCGCTTGCCGCCCCGCGTGACGGATTGCAGGGCAGCCAAGGGGCGCGTGTAGTCGACCTGCCGGGTGTTCAGGTCGGCCACCGTCTCGGCCAGGGCATGGCGCAGCGTGTCACGCGCCGGGCCGGGCGTGGTGTTGAGATCGCGCGGCGTGTGCACCGGGTCGAGCGGGTCGAACTCGTGCAGCCACAGCGGCGTGCCCACCGGCATCCGCAGGCGGCGCCAGAACTCGCGGAACAGCACGCTGCCGACGCTGTCGAGCTTGGCGCGGCCGTCCCAGTGCGTCAGCAACTGGCAGGCCGGTGCGATGTCGATGGTCTGGCCGGCGAAGCTGCCGCTGGTGAGGGTGACGGGGTCGGCCGCGCCGCTTGCGCACACGTCGGTCAGCGAGTTGCTCATGTTGGCCAGTGGCGCCTTGCCGGGTAACGCAAGCTCTGCCGCCATCACCCGGTTGCCGAACATCAGCTGGCGCATGGTCTCCAGGCTGTTGAATCCAGGTGCCATGGACAGCCCATCCGTGCCTGAGAGACGCTGCTCGATCTGCAAGAACGCCAGCCGTTGACGCAGCGTGAGCGGAGTGCCACCGCCGCCGAGGATCGGCTCGAGGCTGTCGTTGCGAGCCTGCGGGTGTGCGAACCAGGCGCTCTGGTTGCTGTTGGCCACATAGTCGCTGCGTTGGATGGCCGGCAGCCTGGCCACCGGCATCAGGCCCGGCCGGGGGGCGGCGGCGTCCAGGTCCCAGTTGCATTCGGGGCGCGAGCCGTCGAGCAGCGGGATGTTGACGAGCTGCAGGATGATTTGCGACGACCTGCCCTTCACGCACGAGGCAGCGCCGCCGCCTGGCGCGGGCTGCAGCTTGGCCGCCGGCACATTGGGCGTGGGGCCGATGTCGGCCATCAGCGTGTTGCCATGGCGGTCGGTGGCCACCGTGTGAACGAAAGGTATCGCCATCACGCTGCCCAGGGCATGCTCCACCTGCGCCACGCTTTCGGCCTGACCGATGCGCAGCCACTGCTCGACCAGGCGCACCGAGTCGCGGTTGGCGTCGCGCAAGGCGTAGGCGGTGGTGGCCGTCCACTGCAGGTTCACGCCGCCGGGCACCAGGCTGTTGACTTGCAGCACCGCGCCGAACTGGGTGCTGTAGAGCCGGCGCTGCTCGGTGACGAGGCTGCCGTCGGCTTGCAGCACCTGGATGCTGAGGTCCTTGGCCACCATGTCGTGCTCTTCGGCGCCGATGCGGTACCGCGTGGGCGCACCGGGAACCAGGCTCAGCTCGAAGATGCTCTGGCGCAGCGTCGGCGAGACGGTGTGCGTCCAGGCGACGTCCTTGTTGAAGCCGACCAGCGGGATCGGCACGTCGCCGTTCATGCCGCCGAACACGTCCAGCTTGCCGGGCACGGTCATGTGCACCTGGTAGAACTGGGTCGTCAACGGGGCCCATGGGTAGTGCGGGTTGCCGAGCAGCATGCCGGCGCCACCGGTGTGGTCGCGGCCGATGGCGTAGGCGTTCGATGCGCCGCCCCGCGTGGGGTAGGGGTTGAGCTGGGCGAGCACGACCTCGCGATCCAGGCGCGCACGGCGTGCGGCCTGGG
>JACMKJ010000131.1 GCA_014380155.1 Rhizobacter sp.
CCGCGCGCGCCCGAAGCGCTGGTCGAGACCGCCGTACCGCCGCCCCCCATCCCCCGCGCTTTGGCACCGGCGCGCAAGGGGCGCCTGCTCTACATCGAAGACAACCCCGTCAACGTGTTGCTGATCGAAGAGCTGATCCGCATGCGCCCGGGCCTCACGCTCGAATCGGCCGGCACCGGCCTCGCAGGCGTGGCTCGTGCGGCCGCGCTGCGACCCGACCTGATCCTGGTCGACATCCAGCTGCCCGACATCGACGGCTTCGAGGTGCTGCGCCAGATCAAGCTGCAACCAGAGACCGCGCACATCGCCTGCATCGCCTTGTCGGCCAACGCGATGCCGAACGACATTGCCCGCGCCACCGCCGCCGGCTTCAGCGATTACTGGACCAAGCCGATCGACTTCGGCCACTTTCTGGGCGCGCTGGACAAGCGTTTCCCGGCGTCTTGACACGTTCCTAACGCGCGCGTAACGCCACGCGGCTCAAGCTGTCACCGGCATCACCTCAGTGAGGGGGTGCCGCAGCCTCCTCCTCAATGCGTAGGAGGGCGTCATGAACCTAACGTGACAGCATGGCGGATCGCTCGGTGGGCCACCCACCGTCGCAGCGAACAAACATGCTCTCGAAGGAAAGACCGTGTCCCGATTCAGCCCTGCCGCCCTGTTCGCCACCGTGTTCATCGCCTCTTGTGGCGGCAGCGGAGGTGGCTCGCCACCTCCCCCACCACCCCCGCCAGCCACCTTCCAGGTGTCGGGCCAGATCCGGGCGACCGACAACACCGGGGTCGACAGCGACGTCAATGACCCGCTGGCCGCGTTTGCGGCGAACGACACAGCGGCCACGGCGCAACCCTTGCCGAACCCGGCTACCTTGGCCGGCTACGTCAACGTCGCCGGTTTTGGCAGCCCCGGACGATCCACGGTGGCAGGCGACCGGATCGACGTCTTCCGCATCGACGCCACCCAGGGCCAGACGGTCTCGCTCGTCGTCGGCGACCCGACGGTGGGCGACCTCGATCTTTTCCTGCTCGATGAAAACGAGGATGTGATTGCAAGCTCCATTGGCACCGGACGGCTCGAATCGGTGCCCATCGCGGCCTCGGGTCGCTACTACGTGGCGGTCTACGCCGACAGCGGCCACGGCAACTACGTGCTGAGCCTGGGGCAACCCACGGCGGCGTCCGCCGATGCGAGCGCGGGCGGCGCCTTGCAGAGCAGCGCCGAGTTCGTGCCCGGTGAAATGATCGTGCGCTTCCGCCCGCAGGGCGCCACGGCGCTGCGCGTTGGCAGCCAGCGAGGTGCCAACAGCATCATGGCCGCCCAGGCACTCTCCAAGGTCGCGGGTGCGGACGATGGCGACTGGCTGGTCAAGCTCGACACCCCCCCCACCCACCTGGCCCAGGCGCGCGACAAGCCCCTGGCGCTGCGGCACAGCAGCAGCACCGCCGCCGTGGGCGCACTCTCGCAAACGCAGCTGAAGATCGCCACGCTCAGCGCCATCAAGCGCCTGCGCGCCGACCCCAACGTCGAGTACGCCGAGCCCAACTACATCCGCCGAGCCAAGGCGGTGCCCAACGACGAGTACTACCGCTTCCAGTGGCACTACCCGCTGATCAACCTGCCCGCCGCGTGGGACATCACCACCGGCAGCAACACCGTCACCGTGGCCGTCATCGACACCGGCGTGCTGACGGGCCACCCCGACCTGCAAGGCAAGCTCCTGCCCGGCTATGACTTCATCAGCAACATCGCTTCGGCGCGAGATGGCGATGGCCAGGACATCAACCCCGAGGACGAAGGCGATGCCGAGACCCCCGGTGGCGGCAGCTCCTTCCACGGCACCCACGTGGCCGGCACCGTCGCGGCCGCCAGCAACGACGGCCGCGGTGTGGCCGGCGTGGCCTGGGGCGTGCGCATCATGCCGTTACGCGTGCTCGGCGCGGGCGGTGGCACCTCGTTCGACATCGCGCAGGCCGTGCTCTACGCCGCCCGCCTGGCCAACAGCTCGGGCACCCTGCCCGCGCAGCGCGCCGACATCATCAACCTCAGCCTGGGCGGCGGCGGCTCCTCGGCCGCCGAACAAAACGTCTACAACCAGGCCCGGGCTGCGGGGGTGATCATCGTCGCGGCGGCGGGCAACGAAGCCACGGCCACCCCGTCTTACCCCGCGTCGTACAACGGCGTGGTGTCGGTCAGCGCCGTCAGCATCAACCGCACGCTGGCGAGCTACTCCAACTTTGGCACCACGGTCGACGTCGCGGCCCCCGGTGGCGACGCGGGCGACGTGAACGGTGACGGTTATGTCGACCGGGTGCTCAGCACCTCGGCCGACGACAGCTCGGGCCAGGTCGAATACAACTACCAGTTCCAGAACGGCACCTCGATGGCTGCGCCACACGTGGCGGGCGTGTTTGCGCTGATGAAATCGGTCAACCCGGCGATCACCCCCGACAACATCGACACCTTGCTGGCGGCCGGCCGCCTGACCGTCGACCTCGGCGCCGCCGGGCGCGACAACAGCTTCGGCCACGGGCTGATCGACGCGCTGAAAGCCGTGCAGGCCGCGCAAAACATGGGCGGCACCGCGCCCGCCGTGCTGGTGGGCAGCGCCTCGGCGTTCAACTTCGCGCCGGGCAGCAGCAGCGACACCTTCACCGCGGCCAATGGCGGTGGTGGCACGCTGTCGGTCACCAGCGTGCAGCTGACACCCGCCGGCAGCTGGCTCAGCGTCACAGCACCCGCCGGCGCCTCGGGCCTGGGCACCTACACCGTGAACGTGAACCGCACCGGCCTCGCACCGGGCGCCTACTCGGGCAGCATCCGGCTGGTGTCGGCAGCCAACAGCGTGACCATTCCGGTGGTCCTGCAGGTGACTGCGGGAGGCACCACCACGAGCTCCAACCTCGGTCAGCAATACATCCTGCTGGTCAACGCCGACACGCTCGACACCGTCTACCAGGTCAGCGCGCGGCCCACCAACGGGGTCTACAACTTCCAGTTCACCAACGTCGCGGCGGGCAACTACCGGTTGTTCGCCGGCAGCGACCCCAACAACGACGACGGCCTGTGCGACGTGGGCGAAGCCTGTGGTGCCTACGTCAGCCTCGACAGCCCGGGGCTGCTCACGATCAACGGCAACCGCAGCGGCCTGGACTTCTTCACCGGCTATGTGACGGCCATCGGCGCCGCCGCGCAAGGCCTGGCCCGGCCGGGGCAGGCCCTGCCGATCAAGCGCTTGCGCTAGGCTGCGGCCATGACAAACCGAACCAACCCACCGCATTCGCTCGCCCTCGGCCTGGGGGCCGCCCTGCTGCTTGGCGCGTGCCAGGCGCAGGCGCCGCAAGCTGCGCCTCGCGAGGCAGGCCTCGACCTGCAGACGCTGCACGCCGGCAACTTGTGCGGCACCGAGCAGACTTCACTGCGCCCGGTGGCCGACGCGGCGGCGCTGGCACGCATCGTCACCCCGGCCCACATCCTGGGCGCCACGCCCAAGACCATCGCGGTCGACTTCTCGCGCCGCTCCGTGTTTCAACTCTCGATGGGGCAGCAGCCGAACACCGGCTCCGCGCTGGGCGTCAACGCCGCCAGCGTCGACGCTCAGCGCTTGACGGTGAATGCGGTGTGGCAGCTGCCCGAGCCCGGGCGCATGTACGCCATGATGGTCACGCAGCCCTGCGTGGTCTTCAGCCTGCCGCGCGGTGACTACCGCTCGGCGCGTGTGGTCGACCAGAACGGCCAGCAAAGGCTGGCCGTCGAGCTGGCGAAATAACGGCTACTGCGCAGCGTCGGCTTCGAGCAGGCCACGCTCGCGCAGCATCGGCTGCACCAGCGGGTCGCGCCCACGGAAGGCGCGGTAGGCCTCACGCGGCTCGCGGCTGTTGCCGCTCGAGTAGATGAACTGCCGCAGGCGCTGCGCCACCGATGCATCGAAGGGGTTGCCCGCCTCGGTGAAGGCGTCGTAGCCGTCGGCGTCGAGCACCTCGGCCCACAGATAGACGTAGTAGCCCGCCGCATAACCCGAGCCGGCAAACAGGTGCTGGAAGTGCGCCAGCCGGTGGTTCATGCCCACCGCCGCCGGCAAGCCCATGCGTGCAATCTCGGCCTGCTCGAAGTGGGTGATGTCCGGGCCTTCGGCATCGGTGAGCGCATGCGCGGCCATGTCGACACGTGCCGAGGCCACATAACGCACCGTCTCGTAACCCTGGTTGAAGCGGTTCGCTTCTTCGAGCCGCGTGATCAGCTCGTCGGGTATCGGCTCGTTGGTCAGGTGGTGGCGGGCGTGCTGCTTGAGCACCGCGCGCTCGCTCAGCCAATGTTCGAAGAGTTGCGACGGCAGCTCGACAAAGTCGCGCAGCACGTTGGTGCCCGACAGGCGCTCGTAGGTCACGCTCGACAGCAGGCCATGCAGGCCGTGGCCGAACTCGTGGAACAACGTGCGCGCGTCGTCAAAGCTCAACAGCGTGGGCTCACCCGGCGCGCCCTTGGCGAAGTTGTTGTTGTTGACGACGATGGGCAGCACACCCTCGGTCGGCGAGCCGCTGTTGCGCGACTGGTTGCGAAACAGCGACATCCACGCGCCGCTGCGCTTGCTGGGACGGGCGAAGTTGTCGTGCAGGAAGATGCCGACCAGGCTGTCGTCGGCGGCCTGCCGCACCTCATACACCTGCACGTCGGGGTGGTAGGCGTGCAGGTCGGGGCGCGCGGTGAAGCGCACGCCAAACAAACGTTGTGCACAGTCGAATACCGCGTCGACCATGCGGTTGAGCGGGAAGTAGGGCTTGATGGCCGCTTCGTCGAGGTCGTAGCGGGCCTGGCGCACTTTCTCGGCGTAGTAACGCCAGTCCCAGGCTTCGATTTGAAGCGACTCGCCGCGCGACAAGGCCAGCGCTTGCAAGGCTTGCTGTTCGGCCTCGGCGCGCTCACGGGCCGGCGCCCACACCTGCTGCAGCAGGTCGCTCACGGCGGCTTGCGTGCCGGCCATGGTGTCAGCCAAGGCGTAATCGGCATAACTCGCGTAACCATGCAGGCGCGCCTGCTCGCGCCGCAGCGTGAGGATCTCGCGCGCCACCGGGCGGTTGTCGTGCGCGCCGTCGTGCTCGCCGCGTGACACCCAGGCGCGCCAGGCCTGCTCGCGCAAGTCGCGCCGGTCAGAGAAGGTGAGAAAGGGCACGATGTGCGAGCGCGAGAGCGTGATCACGTGGCCCTCGGTCACGCCACGGTCGGAGGCGGCTTGCCTCGCAGCGGCGCGCACGAAATCGGGCAGGCCGACCAGGTCGCGCTCGTCGCGCAGCACCAGGCGGTAGGCCGACTCATCGGCCAGCACGTTCTGGCTGAAGCGCGTGGTCAGCTCGGCCAGGCGTTGCATCACCTGCGCATAACGCTTTTGCGCCACGTCGCCGAGCTTGGCACCGGCACGCACGAAGTCGAGGTGAAAGCGCTCCAGCAAACGGGTCTGCTCGGGCGAGAGGCCCAGCGTGTGGCGTTGCGCTTGCAAGGCGTCCATGCGCTGGAACAAACGCGCATTCATGTAGACGACGCTGTTGTGCGCGGCCAGTGGCGCAGCCATCTCGCGCTCCACCGCCTGCAGCTCGGGCGAGGTTTCGCTGGCGGTGAGGTTGTAGAACAGCGCCTCGATGCGCGCCATCAGCCGGCCGCTGCGGTCGAACGCGGCCACGGTGTTGTCGAATGTGGGGGCTTGGGGCAACGCCGCGATGGCGTCGATGTCGGCCAGGTGCTGCGCGATGGCGGCGTCAAACGCCGGCTTGAAATGTTCGGCGCGAACCTCGGCGAAAGGGGGCAGCCCGTGCGGGGTATTCCACGGCTGCACCAACGGGTTGCTTGTGGCAAGTGTCATGGTGCTTCTCTGGTTGGGAGACGCGCCGATTCTAGGGGCCGGCTTTCAACGGCCCTACCCCTAAGGGGATCACTTGCCGGCCTTGATGTCCTTGTAGTCGTCTTCCAGGTAGCGGCGGCCGTCGCAGCCCTTGGCATAGCTGGCGCGCTCGGCGTTCAGGGTTTCAACCTGGGCGTTGAAGGCCGGCACACGAGCCTCGTAGTCATCGATCCGTTTGTCATGCCCCTGCGCCCTGGCCACATAGGCTTCGATGGCCTCCTTGTTGGTGCGGTCAACACCCGGCAGGTCGTTCTTCAGCGCTGCGGCTTCTCGATCGATGTCCGCACGCTCGGCGGTGAGCTGCGCCTTCGCCTTTTCAGCTTCTTCATTGCCTGCCTGGATGCGCGCCTGCTGCGCCATGCAGGCGCGCAACTGGGCCACGCTCAGGATCGGCCCGCCGGCCTTGCCACCGCCGAGCGTGCCTTCACGCGTTTTGGGCGGCGCCGCATGAAGTGATGCGGCGGCCAGCGCGAGGCCGGCAGCAAGCAGCGGCATGAGACGGCGGTTCAAGCTGGCGGAGAGGGTCACAAAGCGCATGTCGAGTTCCTTCGGGGCAGGTCTGCGGGCGGCATCATGCCACTGCGATGTCGCCCGGGTGGCAGCGCGGGCAAGCGTGGGCCGGGATAATTTGCCAAGACTCTCACCCACGCCGCGCATGAGCAACTTCACTCCTTTGTCCACCCTGCTGGCCGCGCGCACGCGCACTGAAGACAAAGTCGGCTTCACCGTGCCCGGAGACTGGCTGCAAGGCCGCACCTCGTTTGGCGGCCTGATCTCGGTGATGGCCGCGCAGGCGATGCGCGACGTGGCCGGTGCCGCGTGGCCCGCCGCGGTGCGCTTGCGGGCCCTGCAAACCAGCTTCATCGGCCCGGTCACCGCCGGCCCGGTCGAGGTTCAGGTGACGCTGCTGCGCGAAGGCAAGAACGTGCGCCAGGTGCAGGCCCTGGTGCGCCAGCAAGGGCAGACCGCCGCACTGCTGCTCGGTGTGTTCGGTGTCGACCGCAGCACCATCGTGCCGGTGAAAGCACCGCAGCGCCCGGCCATCTCGCGCTTGCCCGAAGAGATTGCGCCGCGCTCGCTTCCGCCTGGCCTCGCCCCCAATTTCACGCAGCACATGGACATGCGATTCGCCGAAGGAGCGGCGCCGATCTCAGGCCAGCCGAGCGAGATCAGCCGCATCTACCTGCGCCTGAAAGACGAGCCGGTGGCGGTCGACCTGGAGCTGATGACGGTGCTGTTGGCCGACGTGCCGCCCACGCCGGTGCTCAGTATCTTCACCCAGCCCACGCCCGCCAGCTCGGTGTCGTGGGAGCTGGAGCTGCGCCCCCTGGCGCACGCGCCGGATGCCGATGGCTGGTGGCGTGTCGACACCGACGTGCTCGCCGCAGAGGGGGGCTACGTGAACCAGGTCACCCGCTTGTGGGCGCCCGGTGGCGAGCTGGCTTCACTCGGCTACCAGGTGGTCACGGTTTACGGCTGACGGCTCACTCGGTCGCTGCCTTCTTGGCGGCCGGGGCTTTTTTCTTGGCCGCCGGTTTGGCCGCTGTGTTGGCCGCAGCCGGCTCGACTGGCGTGGCGTCTTGTGCCAGCGCCTGCGTCAACAGCTCGGCGGCGAGGGCATTGATGCCCCCTTCGTGGGTGGCCGCCCGCTCGTGCAGCTGCTTGATCAGCTCGCCAGGCAGCTTGCAGGCAAACGACACCAGCCCGGCCGCCGAGTCGCGCGCGCGCCGCTCGCGCTTGTCGAGCACCTCACCGGCGCCCTGCCCAAACCGGCTTGACGCACCGCCGGCTTTCATCTGGCCGGTCACTTTCTTGGCGATCATCTTCTCGATGTCGAATTTTTTCATGCTCATGGGATGGCTCCGCGACGGGTTCTCAAGGCGGCGATTGTCGCCGCACGCGATGGGTTCTAATGCCCGTCCCTCCCCTGAAGTTTCACCAGCCCATGGCCATCAAGGCGACCATCTACAAAGCCCAGTTGCAGCTGGCCGACATGGATCGCAGCATCTACGGCGACCACAGCGTGACCATCGCGCGCCACCCGTCTGAAACCGACGAGCGCATGATGATCCGCCTGCTGGCCTTTGCGCTCAACGCACCGTCCGACGACCACAACGGCGCACTCGATTTCGCCAAGGACCTGTGGGACGCCGACGAGCCCAGCCTGTGGCAAAAAGACCTGACCGGCCAGATCATGCAGTGGATCGACATCGGCCAGCCCGACGACAAGCGCCTAATGAAAGCCAGCCCGCGCACTGAAGCCCTGCATGTGTACAGCTTCAGCCACAGCACGCCCATCTGGTGGGCCGGCATCGCGACCAAGATCACCCGCGCGCGCAACATCGCCGTGTGGCAGGTGCCCGCCGACCAGAGCCAGGCGCTCGCCGCGCTGGCAAAACGCACCATGCAGCTGCAGGTGACGGTGCAAGACGGTGCTGTGTGGGTCGGTGATGGCGCCAGCAGCATCGAGATCACGCCGCAGCGGCTCAACCCGGCCGCCTGAAGCCTGCGACAACAGGCGCCAACTCACCCTCCTGGAGCCGCACGTATGAAACTGCTCACCTGGCGCCTTGGCGCCGCCGCCCTGTTCATCTCGATCAGCCCCCACACCATGTCGCAAACACCCGCCCCCACCGACCCCACCGATCCTTTCGTCTGGCTCGAAGAGGTACAGGGCGAGCGCGCGCTCAACTGGGTGCGCGAGCGCAATACACTGTCGCAAAAAGAGCTGACCGCGCGGCCCGAATACGCGCCCACCAAGGCCCAACTGCTGGAGGTGCTGAACGCGAAAGACCGCATTCCCTCCGTCGCGCGGCGCGGCGACTGGCTCTACAACTTGTGGCAAGACGAGAACAACAAGCGTGGCCTGTGGCGGCGCACGACGCTGGCCGAATACCGCAAGCCCCAGCCGTTGTGGGAAACGGTGCTCGACCTCGACGCCCTGGCCAAGGCCGAAAACGAAAACTGGGTCTGGGGCGGCACCAGTTGTCTCGGCCCGAGCTACCGGCACTGCATGGTGATGCTGTCGCGCGGCGGTGCCGACGCCAAGGTGGTGCGCGAGTTTGACGTGGCCACCAAGCAGTTCGTGAAAGGCGGCTTCACGCTCCCCGAGGCCAAGACCGACGTCGACTGGATCGATCAAAACACGCTCTACGTGGGCACCGATTTCGGCCCCGGCTCGATGACCGATTCGGGCTACGCCCGCATCATCAAACGCTGGAAGCGCGGCACACCGCTCAGCGAGGCCGTGACGGTGTTCGAAGGCGAGGCCAAAGACGTGGCGGTGAACGTTAGCATCGACCAGACGCCGGGCTACGAGCGCACTCTGTTCCTGCGCGCGCTCGATTTCTACAACACCAAGAAATTTCTGCTTCAGGGCGACAAGCTGGTCGAGCTCGACATGCCCAGCGACGCCACACCCAGCTTCATGCGCGACACGATGCTGCTGCACCTGCGCAGCGATCTCCAGGTGGGCGACACCCGCGCTCTGACAACATTCCCGAGCGGCTCGCTGTTGCACACCAACGCCACGGCGTATCTGCGCGGCGAGCGCAAGCTGGCCGCGCTGTTCACGCCCACGGCCACACGGTCGCTGTCGGGCTACACCAGCACCCGCGACCACGTGCTGCTCAACATCATCGACAACGTGGCCGGCAAGCTGGAGCAGTGGCACAAAAAGGGCGACAGCTTCACGCGCCGCGAGATCGCCGCGCCCTTCCCCGGCTCGCTGGGCGTGAGCAGCCTGCACGACTCGCTGTTGAAAGACGACCCGCTGGCCGAGGCCTATTGGCTGAGCTACACCGATTTCCTTACGCCCGATTCGCTTTACCTGGCGAGCACAGCCAACGACAAACGGGACTTGCTGAAAGCGCGTGGCGGCTTGTTCGACAGCACCGGCATGCGCGCCGAGCAGCGTTTTGCCACCTCGAAAGACGGCACCAAGGTGCCCTACTTCGTGGTCTGGCCCAAGGGCGCCAAGTCCGACGGCAACAACCCGACGCTGCTCTATGGCTACGGCGGCTTCGAGATCTCGATGAAGCCCTGGTATTCGGGCGGCTTCGGCCGCGCCTGGTACAGCCGTGGTGGCGTGCTGGTGGTGGCCAACATCCGTGGTGGCGGCGAGTTCGGCCCCGCGTGGCACCAGAGCGCGGTCAAGCCCAACA
>JACMKJ010000132.1 GCA_014380155.1 Rhizobacter sp.
CGCTCGTTCTTCTGGGTTTCGCTGAGGCGTGCGTCGAGCAGCACTTCGGAGCGCAGCTTGAAGTCTTCGATTTCGAGCACGAACTTGAGCTGCTGGTTGTTGGACGCCTTGAAGCCCGCTGACGATCAGTGCGCGGTAGCCCAGCGAGCCATTCGAGTCGACCAGTTGGCCAAAGACCTCGACATTGGCCCGCTCGATGCAATCGAGCGCCGCCTTGCTCGACACCCAGGCGAGCTGCACCTTGTTGGTGACCAGGGCTTCAGCGGCATCGAGGTAGCTTTGCGCGAACCAACCCTGGACGCGCAAGCCGGTGGCGCTGCGCATGTCGGCAAAAAAAGCTCCCACGCGGTGCGGGAGTCTTCAACCGTGGTGGTAGTGATGACGCCGAAGCGCAGCTCGCTGCGGCCTTGCGCGATGGCCGCACCCGGCCACAGGGCCAGCAGAGGCAGTTTGAGCAGCAGTACGCGCGCCAGGGTCCTCCGCGCGATCAGCTCGCGCCAGAGGAATTATCTGCGGTGCGCCGGCCTCCACCTCACCCGTTGACGAGTACCAACTTGCCACGCACCTGGCGGCTGCCCATGCGGGTGAAGGCTTCTTTCAGCGAGGTCATCGGCAGGCGGGTGTCGATCACCGGCTTGATCTTGCCTTGCGCGTACCAGGCCGCGAGCTCCGCCAGGGCGACGGTGTTGTTCTTGGGTTCGCGGCGCGCGAACTCTCCCCAGAACACGCCGACGATGGAGGCGCCCTTGAGCAAGGCCAGATTCAACGGCAGCGCCGGGATGCCACCTTGCGCAAAACCGATCACCAGGTAGCGACCACGCCAGGCGATGGAGCGGAACACTGGCTCGGCCAGGTCGCCCCCCACCGGGTCATAGACGATGTCGGGGCCTTTGCCATCGGTCAGTGCCTTGATGTCGTCGCGCAGGTTGCCTTGGCTGTAGTTGATGGTCGCGTCGGCGCCCAACTCCTTGCACAGCGCGCACTTCTCATCGGTCGACGCGGCGGCGATCACCTTGGCGCCAGCAGCCTTGGCGATCTGGATGGCCGCCGTGCCCACGCCACCTGCGGCGCCCAGCACTAGCACGGTTTCACCGGCCTTGAGCGCGCCACGGTCCATCAGCGCGTGATAGGTCGTGCCATAAGTACACAGAAACGCGGCGGCGTCGTCGAAGGCAAAACCTTCGGGCAGCGGCATCAGCAGCGAGGTCTTGGCGCACACCTGGGTGCCGAAACCACCACCGCCGCCGAAGGCCGCGACAGCATCGCCGACCTTGAAGCCGGTGACGCCTTCTCCAACGGCGTCGATCACGCCGGCGTATTCGGAGCCGGGCACGAAGGGCAGGGGCGGCTTCATCTGGTACTTGTTCTGCACGATCAACAGGTCAGGGAAGTTCAGGCTCGCTGCCTTGATGGCAATGCGCACTTCGCCGGCCTTGGGCTCGGGCGTGGGCAGGTCCTTCCATTCGAGCGCTTCGGGGCCGATCGGGTTCTCGCAAAGCCATGCCTTCATGTTCGTCTCCATCCGGTTTTGGGTGACTGAGGATGATAAACAGCGAGGTCGCTGTGCCTGCGTCACGCAGGTGACGAGTCCTTACAATCGCGGCCATGCGAATCCTGATTGCCAACGACGATGGTTACCTCGCACCCGGCCTCGCGGCGCTGGTGAAAGCATGCGAAGGCTTGGGCGAGATCGACGTGGTGGCGCCCGAGCAGAACGCGAGCGGCACCTCGAACTCGCTCACGCTGAACCGGCCGCTGTCGGCATTCACCGCGGCCAATGGCTTTCGGTACTTCAACGGCACGCCGTCCGACTGTGTGCACGTCGCGCTGACCGGCTTGTTGCCGCACCGGCCCGATCTGGTGCTCTCGGGCATCAACAACGGCGCCAACATGGGTGACGACACCTTGTACTCCGGCACGGTGGCTGCGGCGATGGAGGGCTTTCTGTTCGGCATCCCGGCGATTGCTTTCTCACAGGTGGAGAAAGGCTGGGCCCACGTGGATGCCGCCGCTCAAGTGGCCCGCGCGGTGGTCGAGCAGGTGCTGAAGAACCCGCCTGCCCGTGGCCCCTGGCTGCTGAACGTGAACATTCCCAACCGTGCCGATGCGGTGTCGTTGCCGCGCGATGTGACGCGGCTCGGCCGTCGCCATGCCAGCCAGCCGGTGATCCACCAGACCAACCCGCGCGGCGAATCCATCTACTGGATCGGGCCCGCCGGCGATGCGCGCGATGCAGCCGCAGGCACCGACTTTCATGCCACGGCCAACGGCCGGGTGTCGATCACGCCGCTTCAAGTCGACCTGACCGACCACGCCGGCCTGCCCGCGTGGCGCGAGTGGGTGAACCCATGAGCGCGCCGGAGCGCCCCCGCCCCAAGTTCCCGCTCCAGCTTGACGGCTTGGGTGGTGTGCCCAAGAAGGGTCCGCTGCTGCGGCCTCAACAACCGCTGCGGCAAGCCGCTGTGGATTCGGCGCGCAGCGTCAGGCCGTCGGGCCTCGGGCTTGATTCGGCCGATGTGCGTCAACGCATGGTCACCAAGCTGCAGGCCGCCGGCCTGCGCGACGAGCTGGTGATGGCCGCGCTCGCCAAGGTACCGCGCCACCTGTTCGTTGACACGGCGCTTGCAACGCAGGCGTATGAAGACACCAGCCTGCCGATCGGCCTGGGGCAAACCATCTCCAAGCCGTCGGTGGTGGGGCGCATGATCGAGCTGCTGATGAATGGCCCCGGCGCCCGCACTCGCCGCACGCTCGGTCACACGCTGGAGATCGGCACCGGTTGTGGCTACCAGGCAGCGGTGCTGGCGCAGCTCTCGCGCCAGCTGATGAGCATCGAGCGGCTCAAGCCGCTGCACGACAAGGCGCGCGAGCTGCTCGCGCCCTTGCGCTTGAACAACATCCGGCTGGTGTATGGTGACGGCATGCGAGGGCACCCGCCGAATGCCCCCTACGACAGCATCATCGCCGCAGCAGGCGGCGAGGCCCTGCCCGATGCTTGGCTCGCTCAGCTGGCGGTGGGGGGGCGTCTGGTGGCCCCGGTTCACGATGCAAGCGGGCGTCGCCAGGTGCTGGTGGTGGTGGATCGAACAGAAGAAGCTTACGAGCGCTCAGTGCATGAGGCCGTGAACTTCGTCCCTCTCAAATCAGGAACGGATTGATGACGCTGGCCATGATGGGATGCATATCGAGCGAAGCGCATGATGCCCGCCGTGTTGGGCGGGGGCGGCTCGTGTGCGCGATGACGCTGCTGGTGCTCGCGGGTTGTGCCGCCCCCGACAAATATCGCGCGCCGGTCGAAGACCGCTCGGTGCTCAACCGGCCCATTACGGTGGCCCCATCGCCTGTCGCGACGGTGGCCGCCCCCGCTGTGGTGGCCCTGCCTGCGGAAGCCGGCAAAGTGTTGCCCGGCGCTGAAAACGCCGGCAAGCCTGGCTTCTACATGGTCAAGCCGGGTGACACGCTGATCCGGGTCGGCCTGGAAACCGGTCAGAGCTGGAAAGACATCCTCAAGTGGAACAGCCTCGAGAACCCCAACGTGATCGAGGTCGGGCAGGTGTTGCGTGTGGTGGCACCCGGTGCCGACCCCAATGCCGTTGCCACGCGCCCTGTCACCACTGCCAAGCTTGAAACGCGGCCGCTCGACGCTCCCAGAAGTCAAACTGCACCAGCTGCCTCTGCCGCCGTGCCTGCTGCTCCGGCCTCGCCGCCTGTCGTAGCGGCGCCAGTCTTGCCCACACCGCCTGTGGCGCGTGAAGGCGACGAAGACATCAACTGGCTGTGGCCCGCCAAGGGCGCGATCGTCGGTTCGTTCGACGAGTCGCGTACCAAGGGCCTGGCCATTGCCGGCAAGGTCGGCGACCCGGTGAGTGCCGCTGCCGACGGCAAGGTGGTGTACGCCGGCTCGGGCCTGCGCGGTTATGGCAACTTGGTCATCATCAAGCACAACAACACCTACCTCACAGCCTATGCCCACAACCAGTCCTTGCTGGTCAAGGAAGAGCAAGCTGTGAAACGTGGGCAGAAGATCGCCGAGATGGGCGCGACCGATGCCGAGCGGGTGCAACTGCACTTCGAAATCCGCAGGCAGGGCAAGCCGATCGACCCGGCCAAGCTCTTGCCACCGCGCTGACGCGCACTCGGCCCGCCTTGACCCGTTTGACAGCGCACGACCATGAGCAAGAAGCGCCACACGGGGAACGGGCTGGCAGCCGACAACGCAGTGCCGCCGCCGTTCTCGCCACCCAGCCTGCAGTCGGTGTTGCAGGGGGCCGGGGAGAACGGTGCAGATGGCGCAGAGCCACTGCCTGACGACGCTCCTGCCAGTATCGAGATTGCTGCCGGAGACGGTGAGGTCGGTAATACCTTGCAGACCTACTTGCGCGAGATCCGACGCGCGCCGCTGCTCACACCGCAAGAAGAGTTCGAGACGGCCACCCGCGCACGTGCTGGTGATTTCGCGGCCCGCCAGGAAATGATCGAACGCAACCTGCGCCTGGTGGTGAGCATCGCCAAGAACTACCTCGGCCGTGGCCTGCCCATGACCGACCTGATCGAAGAGGGCAACCTCGGTTTGATGCACGCCATCGGCAAGTTCGAGCCGGAGCGCGGCTTCCGTTTTTCGACCTATTCGTCGTGGTGGATCCGCCAGAGCATCGAGCGCGCGATCATGCACCAGGCCCGTCTGGTGCGGCTGCCCGTGCATGTGGTGCGCGAGCTCAACCACGTGCTCAAGGCGAGGCGTGCTCTTGAAGCCGAAGCGACTCACGCCGATGGCGACCAGCCGGTGCGCGTGGAGGACATTGCCGCCCGCCTTGGCCGCCCGGTGCAAGAGGTGAGCGAGCTGCTGAAGTTCTCGGAAGCGCCGGCTTCACTCGATGCACCCCTCGACCGTGAAGGCTCCGAATCCATGCTCGACAGCGTGGCCGACGACGGGGCGAGCGACCCTGCCAGTTTGACGCTGCACAACGAGGTTGAGGTGCTGCTGCAGCATGGCCTGGAAGAACTCAACGAACGCGAGCGCGAAGTGCTGGCCGGCCGCTACGGCCTGCGCGACCGCGAGCCCGAGACGCTGGAGGTGCTGGCCGAGCGTTTGGGCCTCACACGCGAGCGCATCCGGCAGATCCAGCAAGAGGCGCTGGTCAAACTCAAGCGTCGCATGGTGCGCAGCGGTATCAACCGCGACTCGCTTTTCTGAGGTGGCTTGTGGGCTGAGACAATCGGCCCCATGACAGCAGCAGATGAATGGCTGAAGGTCGAGTCGCTCGACCTCGAAGCCCAAGGAGTGGCGCACAACGCCGAAGGCAAGGTGGTTTTCATCGACGGGGCATTGCCCGGCGAAGAAGTGCTTGTCAGCGTGCAGCGCAAGAAAAACAACTGGGAGCAGGCCACGATGGTGGCGCTGCGTCGCGAAAGCTCACAGCGCGTGACGCCGGGTTGCCGTCATTTCGGCACCTGTGGCGGCTGCAAGATGCAGCACTTTCATGTCGGCGCTCAGGTGGCGACCAAGCAGCGTGCGCTCGAAGACGCGCTGTGGCACCTGGGCAAGGTCAAGGCCGAGCGCGTGCTGCGCCCGATCGAAGGGCCGGCCTGGGGCTACCGCTACCGGGCGCGCCTGTCGGTGCGCTACGTGGTCAAGAAAGAGCGTGTGCTGGTGGGTTTTCACGAGCGCAAGTCGAGCTACGTGGCCGACATGGACAGCTGCGAGGTGCTGCCACCCCACCTGAGTGCGATGCTGGTGCCGCTGCGCAATCTGGTTGCTGGCATGGATCAGCGAGACCGTTTGCCGCAGATCGAAGTGGCGGTAGGTGACGAGGTGACGGCCCTGGTGCTGCGACATCTGGAGCCGCTGAGCGCGCCTGACTTGCAGCGGCTGCGCGAGTTTGCCGCCCAGCACGGTGTGCAGTGGTGGTTGCAACCCAAGGGCCCGGACACGGTTCAACTGCTCGATGCCGGTGGGCCGCAACTGGCGTACACCCTGCCCGAGTTCGGCATCACCATGCCGTTCAAACCGACCGACTTCACGCAAGTCAATCACCACATCAATCGCGTGCTCGTCAGCCGCGCTTTGCGGCTGCTGGACGCGCGGCCGGACGAGCGGGTGATCGACTGGTTTTGCGGGCTCGGCAACTTCACGCTGCCGATCGCCACGCAGGCGCGTGAGGTGCTGGGCATCGAGGGCAGTGAGGCGCTTGTGGGGAGATCGCGTGAGAACGCCGCGCTCAATGGACTGGCGGCCAAGACGAGCTTCGTGGCTCGCAACCTGTTCGAGGTCACACCTGAGGAACTGGCCCAGTACGGAGTGGCAGACAAGTGGCTGGTCGACCCGCCACGCGAAGGGGCGTTTGCCTTGGCCAAGGCCTTGGCCGATCTGGCTGCGGCGCCGTTCGAGGGCTATCGGCCTCCGAGCCGCATCGTCTACGTGAGCTGCAACCCCGCCACGCTGGCGCGCGATGCCGGTTTGCTGGTGCACCAGGCCGGCTACCGCTGCGTGGCCGCCGGCGCGATCAATATGTTCCCGCACACGGCGCATGTGGAGAGCCTGGCGGTGTTCGAAAGAGGCTGAGCAGAAAAGAGAAGGGGGCCCAATGGCCCCCCGCTTTCCGTCCTGCCAATGGCCGATCCGTCAATCGCGTTCGCCACCCATGATGCCGAGCAGGCTCAGCAGGTGCACGAAGACGTTGTATACGTCGAGGTAGATCGCCAGCGTGGCCGAGACGTAGTTGGTTTCACCGCCGTCCACCACACGCTTCAGGTCATACAGCATGTAGGCCGAGAAGATCAGCACGGCCAGCACCGACACCGTCATCATCAGAGCCGGCATCTGCAGCCAGATGTTGGCAACGCTGGCCACGATGATGCCGATCAGGCCGACGAAGAGCCACTTGCCCATACCGGAGATGTCGCGCTTCATCGTGCTGGCCAGGGTGGCCATGCCAAAGAACACCAGGGCCGTGCCGCCAAAGGCCATGGCGATCAGCTGGCTGCCGTTGCGGAAGTTGCCCAGGATGCCGCCGAGCAGGCGCGACAGCATCAGGCCCATGAAGAAGGTGAAGGCCAACAGCAGCACGACGCCCAGCCCGGAGTTCTTGGTCTTCTCGATGGCGAAGAAAAAGCCAAACGCGATGCCCATGAACACCATGAAGCCGATGAAGGGGTTGGCGGCAAACCACGTGAACCCCATTTGCATGCCGACCCACGAGCCGAGCACGGTGGGAATCAGCGAAAGCGCCAGCAGCCAATAGGTGTTGCGGAGAACACGGTTGCGCTGTTCGACGGTGCTCACCGAGCCGGTCAGGCCATAAGCGGTTTGCAGGTTGTCGTTCATGAATGAAACCTCCTTGATGTGAACGCGATGCGGGTTCAGACCCGGCTAGTCGGATTCTAGTTCCCCACTGGCGCGCTGTGGCATTCGCCAAAGCCTGCCGGGCCGGGCATGAGGCATGCTGAGTGACCTCCACAACAACGAGAGCACTCATCTTGAAAACCAAACCAATGCTGGGCCTGGACGATATCAAGCGGGTGGCTGCCGCTGCTGAAGCCGAAGCGCTGAGCCATGGTTGGGCGGTGACCATCGCGATCGTCGACGACGGCGGGCATTTGCTCTGGTTGCAGCGTTTGGATGGCGCCGCGCCCATTTCTGCCCACATCGCACCGGCAAAAGCCCACACCGCGGCTCTCGGCCAGCGTGAAAGCAAGGTCTATGAGGACATGATCAACCAGGGGCGCAACGCTTTCCTGAGCGCGCCCGAGGTGCGCGGCCTGCTAGAAGGCGGCGTGCCCATCTTGGTGCAGGGTCAGTGTGTGGGGGCGGTGGGTGTCAGCGGCGTGAAGGCCAGCGAAGACGCCCAGGTGGCCAAGGCGGGTATTGCCGCGTTGTGAGGCGCCGGCCTGAGGCTCAGGCGGTGGCGGGGATCAGGGCCTGATGGGCGAGGCCATGAGGGCGGTGGCCAGAGGCGCGCGCCGACTCAAACACGCTGCGTGCGCAATCGGTGCAGCGCCCGCAGCAAGAGGCCACGCCGGAATCCATCTGCAGCTCGTCAAAGCTCGCGCAGCCATTGCGGGCGTGGCGCTCGATGTCACGGTCAGAAATGCGTTGGCAGACACAAACAATCATGAGTTCGCTCCAAGGCCCCGACTTCAGGCCGTTGGATACGATCATAAATAAGAATGATTCGTAATTCAAGATCCCGTCCTACACCCATGTCCGGGGGGCGGGATTTGTTGGCGACTCAGGACTCGATCTCGCCCATTTGCGACTGCAGATAGTTCTGCAACCCGACCTTTGTGACCAGATCGAGCTGGGTTTCCAGAAAATCGATGTGCTCTTCGGTGTCGTCGAGGATGTCTTGGAGCAGGTCGCGTGACACGTAGTCGCGCACTGTTTCGCAGTGTGCGATGCCATCTTTGATGGTCGCTTGTGCGCCCATCTCCGACTTCAGGTCGCAATTCAGGATCTCGACCGTGTCTTCACCAACCAGCAACTTGCCCAGGTCCTGCAAGTTGGGCAGCCCGTCGAGCGTGAAGATGCGGTCCATCAGGCGGTCGGCATGCTTCATCTCACCGATCGACTCGGCGTATTCCTTGGCGGCCAGCTTGTCCAGGCCCCAATGCTTCAGCATGCGGTAGTGCAGGAAGTACTGGTTGATGGCGGTGAGTTCGTTTTTCAACTGAGCGTTGAGCAGCTCGATGACCTTGGGGTCGCCCTTCATGTGTCACTCCTCTTGTTTGGACCAGCTCAGATTATGTGAGCGTGACAGCGGGATGGCTCGCTTCTTCCGCGATCTGCACAGGACTCTGAAAACGATAAGCGTTCCTACTCGTCTAGGGGGGCTTCGAGTGCGTGCCCTCGGGTACAATTCGAAGGTTTACCCGCAACCCCACCCGCCCAGCGAATCTCTCGCTGTTTCCTGCCGAAAACTCCCCCCAGTTTTCTCAACCGGTCTCGTGCTCGAAGAGCAGAGCTGGGCGCGCACAAATCGGAGAATCGTGTGCCCCCGCCATTGCTGCCAAACCAAGCTCAGGCTCTTCTAGCACTCGCGGACGGAACGGTCTTCCAGGGCGTGTCGATCGGTGCCACCGGTCACACCGTTGGCGAAGTGGTGTTCAACACCGCACTCACCGGTTACCAGGAAATCCTCACCGACCCGAGCTACTGCCGCCAGATCGTCACGCTCACCTACCCGCACATCGGCAACTACGGCATCAACACCGAAGACGTCGAAGCGAGCAAGGTGCACGCGGCTGGCTTGATCATCAAAGACCTGCCGGTGCTGGCGTCCAACTTTCGCCAGAGCATGACTTTGTCGGACTACCTCAAGTCCGAAGGCACGGTGGCCATCGCCAACATCGACACCCGCCGCCTGACACGCGTCTTGCGCAGCAAGGGCGCGCAAAACGGTTGCATCTTCACGCTGCCGCTTGGCGAGCCGCTGTCCTCGGCGCACACCGACAAAGCCATCGCATTGGCGAAATCGGCTCCGGCCATGAATGGTCTGGATCTGGCCAAGGTGGTGACGCAGACCGAAGTCACCGAATGGACCGAAACTGAATGGGCGCTCGAGAGCGGCTACGGCCAACTCAAGTCGCCTCGATTCCACGTGGTGGCCTACGACTTCGGCGTCAAGCGCAACATCCTGCGCATGCTGGCCAGTCGCGGCTGCAAGGTCACTGTGGTGCCGGCGCAAACTTCTTCGGCTGACGCGATGGCACGCAAGCCCGATGGCATTTTCTTGAGCAACGGCCCCGGCGACCCCGAGCCATGCGACTACGCCATCCGTGCAGCGCGTGAACTCATCGACGCTGGCATCCCCACCTTCGGCATTTGCCTGGGGCACCAGATCCTGGCGCTGGCCTCGGGCGCCAAAACCTTCAAGATGAAGTTCGGTCACCACGGTGCCAATCACCCGGTGAAAGACCTCGACACCGGCCGCGTGAGCATCACAAGCCAGAACCACGGCTTTGCCGTCGACGAGAAGACGCTGCCCGACAACCTGCGCCCCACGCACGTGAGCCTGTTCGACGGCACGCTGCAAGGCCTGGCCCGCACCGACAAACCCGCTTTCTGCTTCCAGGGCCACCCCGAGGCCTCTCCCGGACCGCATGACATTTCCTACCTGTTCGACCGTTTCACCGCGCTGATGGAGAAGAAGACAAATGCCTAAGCGCTCAGACCTCAAATCCATCCTCATCATCGGCGCCGGCCCGATCATCATCGGCCAGGCCTGCGAGTTCGACTACTCCGGCGCGCAAGCTTGCAAGGCGCTGCGCGAAGAGGGCTACAAGGTCATCCTCGTCAACAGCAACCCGGCGACGATCATGACCGACCCGGAGATGGCCGATGTGACCTACATCGAGCCCATCACCTGGCAGGTGGTCGAGAAGATCATCGCGAAAGAGCGGCCCGACGCGGTGTTGCCCACCATGGGCGGCCAGACGGCGCTCAACTGCGCGCTCGACCTGCACAAGAACGGTGTGCTTGCCAAGTACAACGTCGAGATGATCGGCGCGAACGAGAAGGCGATCGAAAAAGCCGAAGACCGCCTGAAGTTCAAGGACGCCATGACCGGCATCGGCCTGCACTCGGCCAAGAGCGGCATTGCCCACTCAATGGAAGACGCGCTCGTCGTTCAACGCCGCATCCAGCAAGAGATTGGTGGCAACGGCTTTCCGATGGTGGTGCGCCCGAGCTTCACGCTGGGCGGCACCGGCGGCGGCATTGCCTACAACCCTGAAGAGTTCGAAGAGATCTGCAAGCGCGGCCTCGACCTGTCGCCCACCAAAGAGCTGCTGATCGAAGAAAGCCTCATCGGCTGGAAAGAGTTCGAGATGGAAGTGGTGCGCGACCGCGCCGACAACTGCATCATCGTGTGCTCGATCGAAAACCTCGACCCGATGGGCATCCACACCGGCTACAGCATAACGTACTCTCCGCCGAAGAAGAACACCGACCAGTAAGCCAAACAGCAGCCCAACGCCAGCATCGCCATCCTGCGCGAGATCGGCGTCGACACGGGTGGCTCCAACGTGCAGTTCTCGATCAACCCGAAAGACGGCCGCATGGTCGTGATCGAGATGAACCCGC
>JACMKJ010000133.1 GCA_014380155.1 Rhizobacter sp.
ACGCGACGCTGCGAAGTCCGCGGCGGCGGCGCCAGGTGCAGGCGAGCCGGCCGCGGAAATTGCGCGGCTCACCAAGGAACTCGCTGAAGCGCGTTCCGCCAGCAACGCGACCCTCACCACCGCCCACACCGGAGCTGCCACCCACAGACCCGCTGCGGCCCACAGCGCGCGTGCCAGCATGCGCTTCACTGCCCCAACAGGCGTTTCAGTTCACCGCTGGCGATCAGCTTGTTCAGATCGCTCGCGCCGCCCACCAGCTGGCCTTTGACAAACACCATCGGGAAGGTCGGCCAGCCGGTCCACATCTTCAGCGCGTTGCGTCGGCGCCATTGGCTGAAGTAGCCGCCGTACTCCAGGTACTGGTGCGCCACACCCGCGCCGGTCAATGCCTTGCGCGCCTTTTTGCACGCCGCGTTGAGTGACATGCCGACCACCAGCACCGGGTTCGAGGCCGCCGCAGAGCGCACGTTGTGCACGATGTCGGCATGCAGGTTGGCCACCTTGTCGCGAATGGCCGGGTGCAGAAACGATTCTTCGAGGACTTGACGGGGCATGGATCGCGCTCCAGCGGTAAAGCCGCGAGCTTAGCCCGTCGCTTCAACCCTTCAGCCGATCCCACTGGTCGTGGCGCTCGCGCCGCTCGGCGCGGTAGTTGGTGACCTCGAGCCGCACGCCGTCGGGGTCGGTGAAGAAGGTGGCCCAGTAGTCGGGTGCGTAACCGGGATGCAGGTGGGCTTCGGTGGCGTCGACGCCCGCCGCGCGCAGGGCCTGCGAGACGGCCACCACGTCGTCGACCGAATCGACCCGCAGGCACAGGTGGTGCAGCCCCGGCGAATAGGGCTCGTGCGCGCGGCTCACACGCGCCGGCCGCAGCACGTAGCCAAAGTGGCGGTTGTAGTACTGCACATGCGGGTCGCCACCGAGCTCGAAGCTGTTGCTGCGAAAGCCGAGCACACCCGACATCACCGTGTCGTAAAACGCCTTGGACCGCGCCAGATCCGAAACCGTGATGTAGATGTGATCGAAGCCGGTCACGTTGATCGTGTCGCTCATGTCGCCAGCACCCCGCTCTGGAAGTCTTTCACCGCCTGGAAGATCTCCTGCTGCGTGTTCATTACGAACGGCCCGTACTGCGCGATCGGTTCGTTGAGCGGCTGACCGGCAATGAGCAGCAGCTTGGCATCACCGTCGAGCGCGCGGATGCGCACGCCGTCGGCCGCCGTGTCGTTCACCAGGATGGCCATGCGCTCGCTGTCGACCCGCATGCCTTCGACCTCGACCGCGCCGCCGTGCACATAAATGAAGGCGTTGTGCGTGGCCGGCACCGCCTGCTCGAAAGCCGCGCCTGCCGGCAAGGCGATGTCGAGGTAGAGCGGCTCGGTGGTCGGGCGTGTCACGGCACCGGCCACACCATGGCTCTCGCCAGCGATCACGCGCACCGACACGCCGCTCTCCAGCGTGAACACCGGCACGTCGGCGGGCGGCACGTCGCGGTAGGTGGGTGCGGTGAGCTTGTCCTTGCCAGCCAGGTTCACCCACAGCTGGAAGCCGGCCATGCGGCCCTCTTCCTGCTCGGGCATTTCGGAATGGATGATGCCGCGACCGGCCGTCATCCACTGCACGCTACCGGGCTCCAGCAGGCCGACGTTGCCTACGCTGTCTTGGTGGCGCATGCGCCCGGCCAGCATGTAGGTGACGGTCTCGAAGCCACGGTGCGGGTGGCTCGGAAAGCCACCGATGTAGTCCGACGCGCTGTCGCTGCCAAAGGCATCGAGCATCAGGAAGGGGTCGAGCCGCTTTTGCAGCGGCTGCGTCAGCACCCGCGTCAGCTTGACGCCGTCGCCGTCGGAAGTGGGTTGGCCGCGCACCAGGCGCTCAACCCGGCGCGGGGTGGTGAGGGTGGGCATGGAGGTGGGGGTGGGGGTCGACATGCAAACGACTCTACGCCGCCCACCCCGGCTGCGGCATCTGAGTTTTTGCATGCTGCACTCAAAAGCGATGCAGCATGCGGGCATGCCGCGCCGGCCGCTGCACAAGACGGGAGAAAGCGGTGTAATAACGACTCCTCTCGTTCGACCAAGGTTCACCATGAAGCTCTACTACAGCACCGGCGCGTGTTCCCTGTCGCCCCACATTGCCCTGCGCGAAGCGGGCCTGCCTTTCGAGCTGGTGCTGGCCAGCACCAAGACGCACAAGCTCACCGACGGCACCGACTACTACACGATCAACCCCAAGGGTTATGTGCCGCTGCTGGAGCTCGACAACGGTGAGCGCCTGGCCGAAGGCCCGGCCATCGTGCAGTACATCGCCGACCAGGCACCGGCCAAGAACCTTGCTCCGGCCAACGGCACGATGGCGCGTTACCGCCTGCAAGAGTGGCTGACCTTTATCGGCACCGAGATCCACAAGAGCTTCAGCCCGCTGTTCGTGCCCAGCACCACAGAAGAGATGCGCGCCGCCGCCAAGACGCGCCTGCAGGGCCGCCTGAGCTACGTCGACGAGCAGCTCGCCGGCAAGCAATATCTGATGGGCGACAGCTTCAGCGTGGCCGACGGCTACCTCTTCACCGTCACCAGCTGGGCCCGCCCGACCGGGGTCGACATCAGCTCGCTCGCCCACCTCACCGCCTTCATGGCGCGTATGGCCGCGCGGCCTGCGGTGCAAGAGGCGATGAAGGCCGAGGGGCTGCTGAAATGATGATGGCCTGGGCGGTTGCCGCCGTGGCGGGGGTGGTGAGCGCGCCCCTTGGGGCACCCCCTGCCGGCCCGTACGACGCCCGGCTGTGTGTGACCGTGGCGAGCCAGGCGCCCAACTGCGGCCCGGCCCAAGCGCAGATCAGCGCCGACGGCGGCCTGCGGGTGCGCATCCACGACATCGCCTACCACCTGAGCTTCGAACAAGGCGCGCTGCTGGGCATCACCACCCACGGCAACATGCAGGTGGCCGATTTTGTGTCCAGCTACCGCTGGGCGGGCACGACGCTGATGTTCGGTGACGGCCCCCGCGGCCTTCAGTTCGAGCTGCAGCTGTTGCCACGCTCGCAGCGCGCTGCGGCGAGTGCCACTCAAGACGCAGACGCGCCGAACTCGGCCACCAAGGCCAACAACAGCCGCTGAGCGCTCGGCGACACCCCGCCGTCCTACACCCGAACGCGGCCTTGGCCGGGCGCGGCGTGCGGAGCGGGCTGTCACCATCGGTCAATCCCGCCCATTGCCTCTGTTGATGACCCTGCTGTCACGCCTGTATGCCGCGCAGCCCAGGACGAAGGTCGCCGTGGGCGGGCTGGTTGCGCTGCTGCTGCTCGTGGCCCTGTTCGACTGGAACTGGTTTCGCCCGGCGCTGCAGAACCACCTGAGCCAGCGCTCGCAACGTGCGGTGCGCATTGCCGACCTGCACGTCCGCCTGAACGCCCGCCTGCAACCCGTGGTGCGCCTGCGCGGCGTGCACATCCAGAACGCACCCTGGGCCGGCACCCAGCCCTTCGTGGTGGCCGGTGAAGCCGAGTTCACATTCGAGTGGCTGAGCCTGTTCCAGCGCGTGAAGCTCGTTTCCCACCTGCGGCTGGTCGATGCCGACATCCACCTCGCCCGCCAGGCCGATGGCTTGCGCAACTGGCGCCTGACCCGGCCCGACGACCGCGGCCCGCCACGCCTGCAGGTGATGCGGTTGGAGCCGGTGCGCAGCAAGCTCCATGTGGTGCACCAGGGTGTGGGCCTCACCCTGCAGACCACGTCGAGCCCCTTGGCGCAGGCCGACGGCGAGTTCACCCAACGCATGGTCTTCAGCGGCAGCTTCCACGATGGCCGCTTCGCCGGCGAGGCGCTGACCGGCCCGGTGCTGAGTCTGCAGCGCACCGGAGAGCTGTTTGCGCTGCGCGGCGAGGCACGCTCGGCCGATACACGGCTGCGTGCCGACGGCCGCATGGCCGACCTGATCCGGTTCGGCGGACTCGATGCCCAGTTGCACCTGAGCGGTCCCAGCCTGGCCCAGGTGAGGCCGTTTTTCCCCGAACAAGCCTGGCCAGCCACCCCGCC
>JACMKJ010000134.1 GCA_014380155.1 Rhizobacter sp.
ACATCAAGCTGCACCTCGGCAAGAAGATCGTCGAGGTCGATCGCAACAAGCGCGTCGTGAAAGCCGCGGACGGCACCGAACAAGCGTATGACCGCCTGCTGATCGCCACCGGCTCCAACCCCTTCATCCTGCCCGTGCCCGGCAAGGAGCTCGAAGGAGTGATCGCCTACCGCGACATCGCCGACACCAACACGATGATCGACGCGGCGTCGAAGTTCAAGCACGCGGTCGTCATCGGCGGGGGCCTCCTGGGCCTGGAAGCCGCCAATGGCCTGATGCTGCGTGGCATGCAGGTGACGGTGGTGCACATCATGCCGTGGCTGATGGAGCGCCAGCTCGACGACACCGCCGGCAAGCTGCTCCAGAAGTCGCTCGAGGACCGTGGCCTCAAGTTCATGATCGGCGCGCAAACGCAGGCGCTGATCGGCGACCAAGACGGTGGCAAGGGTGGCCGCGTGATGGCCGTTCAGTTCAAGGACGGCACTGAAGTGCCGGCCGACCTGGTGGTCATGGCCGCTGGCATCCGCCCCAACACCGAGCTGGCCCTGAAGATCGGCCTGCACTGCTTCAATGACGGGCGCGGTGGCATCGTCGTCAACGACACGATGCAGACCATCACCGACCCGCGCATCTACTCGGTCGGCGAATGCGCGGCGCACCGTGGCATCGCCTACGGCCTCGTAGCCCCGCTGTTCGAGCAAGGCAAGGTCTGCGCGACGCACCTGGCCGAGTTCGGCATCGGCCGCTACCAGGGCTCGCAGACATCGACCAAGCTCAAGGTCACCGGCATTGACCTGTTCTCGGCCGGCGATTTCATGGGCGGCGAGGGCTGCGAAGAAATCGTGATGAGCGACCCCTACGGCGGCGTCTACAAGAAGCTCGTCATCAAGGACGACAAGCTGATCGGTGCCTGCATGTACGGCGACACGGTCGATGGCTCCTGGTACTTCAAGCTCCTTCGCGAAGGCCGCAAGATCGGCGACATCCGCGACAAGCTGATGTTCGGTGAATCGAACATCGGCGACACGGGGCACGAGGGCCACAACAAGGCCGCCGCGATGGCCGACACCGACGAGGTGTGCGGCTGCAACGGCGTCAACAAGGGGCAAATCTGCAAGGCCATCAAGGAAAAGGGCCTGTTCACTCTGGAAGAGGTGCGCAAGCACACCAAGGCATCGGCTTCATGCGGCTCTTGCACGGGCCTGGTCGAACAGCTGTTGATGTTCACTGCCGGTGGCGACTACTCGGCCACGCCAAAGAAAAAGGCGATGTGCGGCTGCACCGAAGCGAGCCACCAGGAGGTGCGCGACGCCATCCGCGAGCAGAAGCTGCTCACCATCGCCGACACCTACAAGGCCATGGCCTGGCGCACGCCGAACGGCTGCTCCAGCTGCCGACCGGCCGTCAACTACTACGTCACCAGCACCTGGCCGAAAGAGGCCAAGGACGACCCGCAATCGCGCTTCATCAACGAGCGCAGCCACGCCAACATCCAGAAAGACGGCACCTACTCCGTGATTCCGCGCATGTGGGGCGGTGAGACCACGGCCGCCGAGTTGCGCCGCATTGCCGACGCGGTCGACAAGTACAAGATCCCCACCGTCAAGGTCACCGGCGGCCAGCGCATCGACCTGCTGGGCGTGAAGAAGGAAGACCTGGTCAACGTCTGGAAAGACATCGGCATGCCCAGCGGCCACGCTTATGCCAAGGCGCTGCGCACGGTCAAGACCTGCGTGGGCAGCGAGTGGTGCCGCATGGGCACGCAAGACAGTACGCAGATGGGCAAGGATCTGGAGCGCGCCATGTGGCGCATGTACGCCCCGCACAAGGTGAAGTTCGCGGTGAGCGGCTGCCCGCGCAACTGCGCCGAGTCGGGCATCAAGGACGTCGGCATCATCGGCGTCGATTCCGGATGGGAGATGTACATCGCCGGTAACGGCGGCATCAAGACCGAGGTGGCGCATTTCCTCGTGAAACTCAAGACATCGGCCGAGGTGCTCGAGTACACCGGCGCCTTCTGCGAGCTCTACCGCCAGGAGGGTTGGTACCTTGAGCGCACGGTGCACTACGTGAACCGTGTGGGTCTCGATCACGTGAAGAAGCGCATCCTCGAAGACCATGAAGGGCGCAAGGCGCTGTGGGAGCGTCTGCAGTTTGCACTCGATGGCGAACCCGACCCGTGGTTCGAGTTCGACAAGGCCCATGTGGACACACGCCAATTCACACCGGTTCAAACGGTCTGAATTTCACCCAAACCCTTGAGCCGACTCCCCGAGATTCCCTTCATGTCTGACTGGACCCTGATCTGCCGCGTTGACGACATCATCCCGCTGGGCGCACGCCGTGTGGCGCGCCCCCGCGGCGCCCCTGTGGCGGTGTTTCGTGCGCACGACGACCGCATCTTCGCCATCCTCGATCGCTGCCCGCACAAGGGCGGGCCGTTGAGCCAGGGCATCGTGTTCGGCCTCAGCGTGGCCTGCCCGCTGCACAACTTCAACATCGGGCTTGAAGACGGGATGGTCAAGGCCCCCGACGAAGGCTGCGTACCCAAGTTCGCGGTGAAACTGGACGATGGCGCCATCTACCTCGACGCCGGCGAGCTCGCCACGCTCGGCGTCGACCTGCCGCTTCCGGTGGCGGGCCCGTGCGCGAGCAAGGGCGGGGTCGGCGGTGGGCAGATCTTCGAAGTGCAGACGCCCCACTCGGCTTGAGCCGAGTGCGAAAGGGCGTCGACATGCAGGAAACCCGCTCCACCTGCCCTTACTGCGGCGTCGGCTGCGGCGTCATCGTCGAAAGCGATGGGGCCCAGATCACCGGAGTGCGCGGGGACCCAGATCACCCGGCCAACTTCGGGCGCCTCTGTACCAAGGGCAGCACGCTGCACCACACAGCGGCCAAGCCGATCACGATGCAGGCGCGGCTGTTGCAGCCCGCACAGCGCTTCTCGCGACAAAGCGCTCCACAGGCCGTGTCGTGGGACGCCGCGCTGACGCTCGCCACAGACAAGTTCGCCCAGGTCATCACCGAGCACGGGCCCGACGCCGTGGGCTTCTACATCTCGGGCCAGCTGCTGACCGAGGACTACTACGTCTTCAACAAGCTCGCCAAGGGCTTGATCGGCACCAACAACGTCGACAC
>JACMKJ010000135.1 GCA_014380155.1 Rhizobacter sp.
AGCCGCCGCCACCGCCGGAGCTGCCACCACCACCCGAACTGCCGCCGCCGAAGCCGCCACCACCGGAGCGGCCACCGCCACCACCGAAGCCGCCGCCACCGGAGCGGCCGCCACCACCACCACCGCCGCCGAAGCCACCCGGGCGCTCTTCACGCGGGCGGGCTTCGTTGACAACCAGGGCGCGGCCGTCGAGGGCCTGGCCGTTCATGCCGTTGATGGCCGATTGAGCCTCGGCGTCCGAGCCCATTTCCACGAAGCCGAAGCCCTTGGAGCGGCCGGTGTCGCGGTCCATCATCACCTTGGCAGATGAGACAGTGCCGAACTGTGCGAATGCTTGTTGAAGATCCTCGTCACGAACGCTATAGGCGAGGTTGCCGACGTAAAGTTTATTGCCCATGGAGAGAGCCTTTCTTTCCTGAAGTCACAGAGAACAAATTTGGAGCTTTTACCTATCCTGAACCATTCAAGCGAAGGCGCTGCATCCATACCGGGAATTTCCATTATCAATTAATTGCGCAAAGCGGTGCAAATAGTGGAAAGCCCTGCAATACGCTCAAGTTGAAAGTGTTGTTTTCCCAGCCTGGCATTCGACGGCGCTGTTTCGGTATGCGCCATCCCTATGATCGCGAGGCCCCACTTGCTGCCTTGGCCCCATGAACACGCGCATCGCCAGCCTGGTTCCCAGCCTCACCGAATTGGTGTTTGAGCTGGGCTTGGGCGATCAATTGGTGGCACGCACGGGTTTTTGCATTCACCCTGCACCGCGATTGCGCGATGTACCCAAAGTGGGTGGCACCAAGGATGTGAATCTCGCCAAACTGAAGCAGTTGGCGCCCACCCATGTGCTGCTGAATGTGGATGAAAACCGCCTCGATACCGCTCAGGCGCTTGAAACCCTCGGTGCCCAACTGGTGGTCACCCACCCCTGCGACCCGGAAGACAACCTGGCCCTCATCGACCAGTTGGCCGAGGTCTTTGCCGACCAGCCGGGCGTGCCGGAGCGTGCGCGAAAGCTGCGCAGCGCCCTGGCCGGTGAACTGTTGCTGACTCATCCGGCCGGGCGTGCGCCGTGCCGCGTGCTCTACCTGATCTGGCACGGGCCGTGGATGACGGTCGCGCGCGATACCTACATCTCGCGCATGCTGGCGCGCGTCAACTGGCTGAGCGAGCCGGCGCAAGACGGCGGTGAGCGTGGCGCCGCGCGTTACCCGGTGCTGCGGGGCGACGAGCCCTGGCTGGCCGACGTCGAACGGGTGCTGCTCAGCTCCGAGCCGTTCAATTTCACCGACGACCATTTGCACCAAGCCCGGGCGTTGTGCCCGCAGGCGCGGGTGCAGCGGGTCGACGGCGAGCTGCTCAGCTGGTACGGCCCGCGCGCGCTCCCGGGTTTGCGCTATCTGCGTGAACTGGCCCATAACCCACAAAATGCCCCATGGACATCTACAAACCGTTGATCGCGTTGCTCGCCATCGTCAACCCGATCGGCGTGATTCCCTTCTTCATCCACTTCACCGAAGGTTTCACCCGCGAGCAGCGCCGGCGCACCATCCGCGTGGCGGCGTTCAGCGCTTTTGTGGTGATTGCCGTCAGCGCGCTGGCCGGGCTCAAGATCATCGAGTTCTTCGGCATCTCGCTGGCTTCGTTCCAGGTGGGCGGCGGCACGCTGCTGCTGATCTCGGCGCTGCAGATGCTCAATGCGCAACCTGCCGAAACGCGGCCCGAAGACGTCAACGAAGGTGACACCAAGGTCGATGCCGGCGACAGCATCGCGGTGGTGCCGCTGACCATCCCGCTGCTCACCGGCCCGGCCACCATCTCCACCATGGTGATCTACGCCGACAAGACACGCCACTGGTGGGAGCTGGCCTTCCTGGTCGGCTACGGTGTGGTGATCGGCATCGCGGTGTGGCTGGCCTTCAGTGCCTCCGGGCGCATCGCCAAGGTGCTGGGCAAGACCGGCATCAACGTGATGACACGCCTGATGGGCTTGATCCTTGCGGCGCTCGCGGTCGAGGTGATGTCGGACGGGCTGATCAAGCTCTTTCCCATCCTCGCCAGCACGGTTCGGTAAGGCGCCGAAAGCGCGCTTCACACAGGCTTCATTCGCACTTCATGGCCCGGGGGGACATTGCGTCGCTTCAACCCTGGAGCCTGAATGAAAGTCAACCCGCTCGTCACCAAGACATTTGCCATTCTCGTCATCGTGGGCCTGCTGATGCTGGCCTTGGGCCGCATCGGTTACTTGGCCGACGAGAGGCAACAACGTTTCCGCGAAGCCGAGTCGAGCGTCGAGCACAGCCAGGCGGGCCGCCAGGCGCTGCTCGGGCCGGTGTTGCACAGCGCCTGTGTCGAAGAGTGGGAGGCGGTGAGCGGCGAAGGCAAGGACCGTGTCACCACCACCGGTCGGCGCGAGTTTGACCTCGGCGCCACGCCGCGCTTGCTGAGCGTGCAGGCCCAAGTGGCGATGGAGCCGCGCTACCGCGGCCTTTTCAAGATCAACACCTACTCGGCCAGAACGGTGTTGAAAGCGCAGTGGGCGCCTCTTGCGGCCTTGCGGCCCACCGCCGAGCACAAGAACTCGCGCCTGAGCTGCCAGCCGCCGGTGCTGATGGTGGGGGTGAGCGATGCGCGTGGCATCCGCCAGGCGGTGGTGCAAGTGGGCGGCGACAGTCTCCCGGTGCGTGCAGGCACCGCGCACAAGAGCCACCCGCGAGGCTTTCACGCGGTGCTGCCGGAAGCGTTGCGCCAGTCGGAGCAGCCGTTCAGTGCCGAAGTGACGCTCGAACTGGTGGGCACCACCGACCTCGCCGTGGCCCCCGTGGCCGACGACACCCGCATGCAGCTCGACGCCAACTGGCCGCACCCGTCGTTCGGTGGGCGCTTCCTGCCGGTCACGCGCGAGGTTCGGGCCGACGGTTTCACCGCGGCGTGGCAGGTGTCGTCACTGGCCACCACCGCGCCGCTCGACTTTGTGCGCGGCGCGGCCTTGTGCACCAGCGAGCGCGCCGAAGGCAAGTGCATCGAGTCGTTCAACGTCTCGTTCATCGACCCGGTGAACCCTTACTCGCTGAGCGACCGCGCCATCAAGTACGGCCTGCTGTTCATCGCGCTCACTTTCGTGGCGGTGGCCATGGCCGAGGTGATGCGCCGGCTGCGCGTCCACCCCATCCAGTACCTTCTGGTGGGCTCGGCCTTGTCGATCTTCTTTCTGCTGTTGCTCAGCTTGTCTGAACACCTGTCGTTCGCTCTCTCCTATGCGCTGGCCAGCGCGGCCTGTGTCGGCTTGCTCGGTGTTTACGGTAGCCACCTCCTGGGCGGGTGGCGTGCGGGCGTGGGCTTTGGTGCCGGCGTGGCGGCCTTGTATGGGGCGCTCTATGCGTTGCTGCAGATGGAGCAGACCGCCCTGGTGATGGGCTCGGTGCTGCTCTTCGTCGTGCTGGCCGCCGTGATGCTGCTGACACGCCGTCTCGACTGGTACAGCCTGTTGCGCGCGCCAGCAACACCTGCGGTTGACGAGTAAGCAAGCAGGAGGTTTCGAAGGCTAGACTCTGCGGCGAACTGCAGAGCGGCCTTCCGTGACCCCCTCCATCTACGACTACATCATCTGCGGAGCCGGCACCGCCGGCTGCCTGCTGGCCAACCGGCTCTCGGCCGACCCGACCCAACGCGTGCTGCTGATCGAAGCTGGCGGCAACGACGACTACATGTGGATCCACATCCCGGTCGGCTACCTCTATTGCATTGGCAACCCGCGCACCGATTGGTTGTATTTCACCGACGAAGACCCCGGCCTGAACGGCCGCAAGCTGCGCTACCCGCGCGGCAAGGTGCTGGGCGGCTGCTCCAGCATCAACGGCATGATCTACATGCGCGGCCAGGCGCGCGACTACGACCACTGGGGCGCACTCGGCAACGAGGGCTGGAGCTGGCGCGAGTGCCTGCCGGCCTTCATGAAGCACGAAGACTTCCACAAGGGCGCCGACGCGGTGCACGCCGCACCCGGCTTCGATCCGAAAGGCGAACGCGCGGGCGGCGAGTGGCGCGTTGAAAAGCAGCGCCTGCGCTGGGATGTGCTCGACGCGTTTGCGCAGGCCGCACAACAGGCCGGCATCCCGCACAGCAACGACTTCAACCGCGGCGACAACGAAGGTGTGGGCTACTTCGACGTCAACCAGCGCAAAGGCATCCGTTGGAACGCGACCAAGGCATTCTTGCGCCCGATCGAAAACCGCGACAACCTGCAGGTCTGGACCGGCGCGCACATCTCGCGCGTGCTGCTCGACCAAGGTGAAGGCGGCGAGCGCCGCGCCATCGGCGTGGAGGTGTTGCCGCACGGTGGCGGCGAGCCGATCCAGGTCAAGGCTCGCGCCGAGGTGATCCTGGCCGCCGGCGCCATCGGCACGCCGCAGATCCTGCAGCTTTCGGGCATTGGCGCGGCGAGCCTGTTGCAGCACCACGGAATCCAGGTGCAGCACCACCTGCCCGGCGTGGGCGGCAACCTGCAAGACCATTTGCAGATCCGCGCGGTCTACAGCGTGCAAGGCGTGAAGACGCTCAACACGCAGGCCAACTCGCTGTGGGGCAAGGCGAAGATCGGCCTCGAATACGCCTTCAAGCGCAGCGGCGCGATGAGCATGGCGCCCTCGCAGCTGGGTGCGTTCACCCGAAGCAGCCCCGAGCAGCCGCACGCCAACCTCGAATACCACGTGCAGCCGCTCTCGCTCGAGGCCTTTGGCGAGCCGCTGCACAGCTTCAACGCCTTCACCGCCAGCGTGTGCAACCTCAACCCGACCAGCCGCGGCCAGGTGCAGATCCGCAGCAATTCGCCGAACGACGCGCCGAGCATCCGCGCCAACTACCTCAGCACCACTGAAGACCGCCGTGTGGCGGCCGATTCACTGCGCGTCACCCGCCGCATCGTGGCCCAGCCGGCGCTCGCCAAATACAGCCCGCAAGAAGTAAAACCTGGCCCGCAGTTCCAGACCGACGACGAACTGGCCAAGCTGGCCGGTGACATCGGCACCACCATCTTCCACCCGGTGGGCACGGCCAAGATGGGCCCCGAATCCGACCCGCTGGCGGTGGTCGATGCCCGACTGCGGGTGCACGGCGTGCGTGGGCTGCGCGTGGTCGACGCGAGCGTGATGCCCACCATCACCAGTGGCAACACCAACTCGCCGACCCTGATGATTGCCGAGCGCGCAGCAGCCTGGATTCTTGGCGGCGAATGAACTACGCGCTCGCCTTCAACATCGCTGTCAACCTGATCGTCGGTCTCACGCTTTTGCTGGCGTGGCACCGCGACGACCGCCAGGTGTTCTCGCGCGACCTTGGTTGGGCCTATCTCACGCAGGTGTTCGTGCCGCTGGCCTATGTGCTGATGCAGTCGCCCCAGGCCGCGCCGCGTCTGCTGGGCATGGGCATGATGATCCTGCTGTCGGCGCTGTACCTCGCCTTGCTGATGCTGGGCACCGCCCGGCTGGCGGGCCTTTCGCCCACCCGCCTGCACGCTGCGCTGCTCACGGCCTTTCTGTTGTTGGTGACCGGGGTGCTGCTGCAGATCCATGCGCGCCTGGCGCAGTCGGTGGGGGCGTCTTTGCACATCGCGGCCGGCATCGTGGCGCTCGGCTGGTTGTGGCGCCAGGGTGCGGCCGAGCGGCTGGTGGGTGTGTTGCTGGTGCTGATCGGCGCCAACCAGTTCACCTACGTGGTGTGGGGCGAGGCCGGCCTCGGGGCGCAGGCCACCTTGGCGGGCGTGTTGCGCCTGACGCTGGGCCTGGCCCTGCTGCATGCGGCAGGGAGCCGCTCGGCCGAAGAATCGCGCCGCCTGCGCCAGCGATTCCAGCAGCTCACCGAACGTTCGCACCAGGGCGTGGCCGTGGTGCAGGGCGAGGAGCTGACCTACGCCAACCCGGCCCTCTTGCGAATCTACGGCCTGTCGTCGTTGTCGGAGGTGAACACGCTGTGGCGCGACGCGACCATGCCCGAAAAGGAGCGTGCCCAGGCGCGTGAGCGGCACCGCCAGATCATCAGCGGCGAGCTGACCCAAGCCAGCTGGGACGGCGTGCGCTATCGCTTCGATGGCACGCCCATTCACCTGCGTTTCTCGGCCTGGCGTGTCGACTGGGACGGCACCCCCGCCGAGCAGGTGGTGGTGACCGACGAGACCGCCCAGCACAACGCCACCCAGGCCTTGTTGCACCAGGCCACGCACGACGAGCTGACCGGCCTGCCCAACCGCAGCGCCTTGTTGCAGCGCCTGCGAACGCTGTGCGCCGTGCCCGACAACGCCTTTGCGCTGGTGCTGCTCGACGTCGACCGCTTCAAGCTCTTCAACGAGGCGCACGGCCACACCGTCGGTGACGAGGTCTTGCGCACCTTGGCCACTACGCTCGAGCACACCCTGCACGGCGAGGCCGAGGTCATGCGCCTGGGCGAAGACGAGTTCGCCCTGCTCGCCCACCGCGCCGGCGACGAAGACAGCGCACAGGCGCTGACGCAGCGTGTGCGCAAGCGCCTGTCGCGGGCCCTGACCGTGCACCGCCACGAGTTCTTTCTCGACGTGTCGATGGGCGTGGCGCTCTACCCCACGACCACCCGCAACCCCGAGGCCTTGTTGCGCGCGGCGAACGCCGCCATGCACCAGGCCAAGGCCGTGCCCGGCACCTCGCTGCAGTTTGCGCAAGAGCGTTTCGAGCGCGGCTCGGGCATCGAGCTCGACGCCGAACAGGGCTTGCGTGCCGGTGTCAGCAACGAAGAGTTCGTGCTGTTCTACCAACCCAAGATCGACGCGCGCAGCGGCGAGCTGGTGGGCTTCGAGGCCCTGGTGCGCTGGGACCGCCCGGGCCTGGGCCGCATCGCGCCCAATGACTTCATCCCCGCAGCGGAACGCACCGGCCTGATCGTGCCGCTGGGCCGCCTGATCCTGGCGCAGGCGTGCCAGCAGCTGGCGCTCTGGCAAGGCGAGCTCGGCACCGCGTTGCCGGTGGCGGTGAACGTCTCGCCGCTGCAGCTGCTCGACGCCGGCTTTCCCGGCATGGTGGCCAACACGCTGCAGCAGTACGGCGTGCCGCCTGCGCTGTTGACGCTGGAGATCACCGAAAGCGCCGCCGTCACCCACCTGGAGCAGGCGCGCGATCAGATCCAGGAGATGCGCGCCCATGGTGTGGAGGTGGCACTCGACGATTTCGGCACCGGCTTTTCATCGCTCAACCTCTTGCGCAGCCTGCCGGTGAGTGCGGTCAAGATCGACCGCTCGCTGATCGAGCCGCTGCCGGCGGTTGATGCGTCGGCGGTGGTGAAGGCCATCTGCCAGCTCGCCGGGGTGTTGCAGCTCGACGTGGTGGCCGAGGGCATCGAGACCGAAGCCCAGGCCGAGGCCGCGCGCCAAGCCGGCTGCCATGTGTTGCAGGGCTCGCTGTTTGACGTGCCGCTCACCGCAGAGCAGGCGCGTGAGCGCCTCGAGCGCGCCCGCACCGCCTGACGAACCCGCTCGTTCGGTCAGCCCGCGCTGACGCGGCTCACCACCGCCTTGGCAAATTCCGAGGTGCTGGCCTTGCCGCCCAGGTCACCGGTGCGGATGTTGTCGATGTTGAGCGTGTCGTCGATGGCCTTGCGCACACGCGTGGCCTTGTCGTGCAGCTTCACGTGGTCGAGCATCAAGGCCGCGGCCAGCAGCAAGGCGGTTGGGTTGGCCAGGCCTTTGCCGGCGATGTCGGGCGCCGAGCCGTGCACGGCCTCGAAGATCGCCGCGTCGGCGCCGATGTTGGCGCCCGGTGCCATGCCCAGACCACCCACCAGCCCGGCCACCAGGTCGGAGAGGATGTCGCCAAACAGGTTGGTGGTGACAATCACGTCGAACTGGTAGGGGTTCAACACCAGCTTCATCGCGCAGGCGTCGACGATGATGGTCTCGAGCACGATGCGGCCCTTGTACTTTTTCTCGTACAGCTCCAGGCCCGTCTCCAGGAAGATGCCGGTCAGCGCTTTCATGATGTTGGCCTTGTGCACCAGCGTGATCTTCTTGCGGCCGGTGGCAATGGCGTGTTCGAAGGCAAACTCCAGCAGGCGGCGGCTGCCGGCGCGGGTGTTGATGCCGGTGGCCATGGCCACCGCGTGCGGGTCGCCGTCGATCTCGATGTAGTGTTCATGGCCGATGTACAGGCCTTCGAGGTTTTCGCGCACGATCACCAGGTCGATGTTGTCGTAGCGACCGCCGGGGATGATGGTGTGCGCCGGGCGCAGGTTGGCGTAGAGCTTGAACTCCTCGCGCAGCCGCACGTTGGACGAGCGGTAGCCGCTGCCCGAGGGTGTTTCGAGCGGGCCCTTCAATGCGAGGCGTGTGCGGCGGATGCTGTCGAGGGTCGCTTTCGGCAGCGGGTTGCCCGCCGCCTCGACCCCGCCCAGCCCGGCGATCTGGCGGTCCCACTCGAAGGGGGCGCCAACGGCGTCGAGCACTTGCAGGGTGGCCTCGACGATCTCGGGGCCGATGCCGTCACCGGGGATCAGCGTGGCAGGGATGGTTTGGGGCATGGCATGGCCTTGGGGTGGAAGCTGCGGCGAGGATACCCGCCGCGACCCTCATGCAGGGCGCATGCCAGTGCGAATGCCAGTGCGAAAGGGGGCGCGCAGTTCGCCCCCGCATGCGGGCTCAGGACAAGAGCTGCTTGCGCGCCCGGTGCAGCCGCACGAAGAGGTTGTCTTCGCTGATGGCCAGGGCTTCGCACACCGCCTCGGTCGGCTGGTCTTGCAGCACGCGCAGGCGCACCACGTCGCGCAGGCCGCTGGGCAGGGCCTCGATGCGCGCCAGGGTGTGGCGCAGCTGCTGGCGCTGCTCGGCCACTTCGTCGGGGCGGGGTTGGGGGCATTCCATGGCCAGGGTGGCGTCGTCCAGCGCCTGTTCGTCCAGGCTGTCCAGGCCGACGCGGCTGCGCACCAGGTCGACGATCTTGTGCTTCAGGATGGCGGTCAGCCAGGAGCGCAGCGCGGCCCGCCCGGCAAACGCGGCACGGCCGGAGATCACGGCCTCGAACACGTCGTGCACCACGTCTTCGGCCAGCATCGGGTCGTGCAGCTTGCGCTGGGCGAAGCGCACCAGGTAGCTGCGGTGCGAGACCATCTCGTGCCACGAGATCGGCATGAATGAAGGTGTGAAGGCGGCGGTTGCGGTGGCGGTCATGGGAGGCTCCTGCGTGTCTCGGTGGGGTGAAGTCACTGTCGCGGCGCCGCCTCCCGCCACCCTCACCGAACATCACAGGAAGATCACATTTGCGTAAGAACGGCCGACCAGCCGCGACAATTCCGCCATGCCCGCCACCATCCTCGTCGCCGAAGACCAGACCGACATCCGCGAGCTGATCGCGATGAACCTGCGCAACGCCGGCTACGAAGTCACGACAGTCGCCGACGGCCCGGCGGCGCTGGCGAGCCAGAACGAGCAGTCGAGCGACCTCTTGATCCTCGACCTGATGATGCCGGGGCTCGACGGGCTGGAGGTCTGCAAGGCGCTGCGCGCACGCGGGCGCAGCTCGCCCATCCTGATGCTCACCGCGCGCGCCACCGAGCTCGACCGGGTGCTCGGCCTGGAGCTGGGCGCCGATGACTATCTGACCAAACCCTTCTCGCTGGCCGAGCTGCTGGCGCGTGTGAAGGCCCTGCTGCGCCGGGCCGACCTGCTGCGCGCCGCGCAATCGGGCGGCACCGCTCAGCCGGGCGCGCTGCGCAATGGCGACCTGGAGATCCTGCCGACCAAACGCCAGGTGCGTTACCGCAGCGAGCTGCTCGACTTCACCGCACTCGAGTTCGACCTGTTGCTGCACTTCGCCAGCCACCCGGGGCATGTGTTCTCGCGGGCGCAGTTGCTCAACGCGGTGTGGGGCTACACGCACGATGGGTATGAGCACACGGTCACCACGCACATCAACCGCCTTCGGGCCAAGCTGGAGGCCGACCCGATGCGGCCGCAATTGATCCTGACCGTGCGCGGAGCCGGCTACAAGATGCGCGAGCCGCCCGGATGATGACGACCCCTCGCCCAACGGATACGTTGGTCGATCCCCCGCGGGGATGCGGGCCGGCTTGGGAGCGGCCCGGCGCTCGCCCCGCCGCTTCGATCAGGGCCGTCAACACATGAGCGTCCGCCTCAAGATCGCCCTGACGATCTTCGCCACCGGCTTCGTCACCGCCTTGGCCGTGCTCGCCACCGTCATCTTCGCCTTCCAGCGCTTCGAACACGAAACCACCTACCAGCGGGCCTCGGCCTTTCTGGGCCGGGTGGTGGCGACTTACGACAACCTGTTCGAGATGCACGAGCGCTACCCCGAAGATTTCAACGTCTTCCTGAAGAACCTGGTGCTGTTCGAACCCGACACCCAGCTCTACCTGCTCGACCCCGAAGGCACCGTGCTCGCTAGCACCGGCTCGGTGCAGCTGCCGCCGGGCTTCAAGGTGGCGATGGACCCGGTGCGCCAGGCCGCCACCAAACCGGGCGCGGCCTATGTGATGGGCGACGACCCCGAGCGCATGGACGCCGACGCCATCGTCACCGCCCGGCCGGTGGGCCGGCGAGCCATACGCTCCGGCGAGCCGGTGGCCGGCTACCTCTACCTCGTGTGCCACAAGGAGGGTTTGCCGGCGAGCCGCTGGCAGACGCTGCGCGCAAGCTTTGCGCAACCGGCCATGTGGCTCATCACCGCCATCGTGGCGCTCACCACGGTGCTCGCGGCGC
>JACMKJ010000012.1 GCA_014380155.1 Rhizobacter sp.
ACCTCGGCAAGACGGTGCAGGTGATCCCGCACGTCACCAACGAGATTCAAGACTTCATCAAGCGCGGCGCCGGCCTCGCCACCGACCATGCGGTCGACGTGGCCATTGTCGAGATCGGTGGCACGGTCGGCGACATCGAGTCGCTGCCCTTCCTCGAAGCCGTGCGCCAGATGAGCTTGCGCATGGGCCCCAACAGCTGCGCCTTCGTGCACCTGACCTACGTGCCCTGGATCGCAGCGGCCGGCGAGTTGAAGACCAAGCCCACGCAGCACACGGTGCAGAAAATGCGCGAGATCGGCATTCAGCCCGACGCGCTGTTGTGCCGCGCCGACCGCGCCATCCCCGACGAAGAGCGCGAAAAGATTTCGCTCTTCACCAACGTTCCCGAGTGGGGCGTCATCTCGGTGTGGGACGCCGACACCATCTACAAGGTGCCGCGCATGCTGCACGAACAAGGCCTCGACGGACTGATCTGCGACAAGCTGCGCATCAACACCCCGCCGGCCAACCTCAAGCGCTGGGACGATCTGGTGCGCGAGGTCGAGCACCCGCAGCGCGAGGTCACGATCGGCATGTGCGGCAAGTACACCGACCTGTCGGACTCGTACAAGTCGCTCAACGAAGCGCTGCGCCATGCCGGCATCCACAACCACGCCAAGATCAACATCGAATACGTTGACTCCGAAACACTCACGCTGGACAACGTCAAACAACTGGCGCGCTTCGATGCCATCCTGGTGCCGGGCGGCTTTGGCAAGCGGGGTGTCGAAGGCAAGGTGCTCACCGCCCAATACGCCCGCGAGCACAAGATCCCCTACCTCGGGATCTGCCTGGGCATGCAGGTGGCCACCATCGAGTTCGCACGCCACAAGGCCGGCCTCACGGGTGCCAACAGCACCGAGTTCGAGGCCGATGCGCCGCACCCGGTGATCGCCCTGATCGAAGAGTGGCAAGACGCCGACGGTTCGATCCAGAAGCGCACCGCCCAGTCTGACCTTGGCGGCACCATGCGCCTGGGTGCACAAAGCTCCGATGTGAAGACCGGCACCCTGGCGTACGAAATCTACGGCGACGTGGTCACCGAGCGCCACCGCCACCGGTATGAGGCCAACGTGAATTACCTCGACAAGCTGACCGAAGCCGGCCTGGTGATCTCGGCGCTGACGCAGCGCGAGAAGCTCACCGAGATCGTCGAGCTGCCGCGCAGCGTGCACCCGTGGTTCATGGGCGTGCAGTTCCACCCGGAGTTCAAGTCGACGCCTTGGGGCGGGCACCCGCTGTTCAAGTCGTACATCGAAGCTGCGCTGGCTCACCAGGCCTCGCGCTCTGAGAAGGTGGCAGCATGAAGTTGTGTGGATTCAATGTCGGCATCGATCAGCCGTTCTTCCTGCTCGCAGGCCCGTGTGTCGTCGAGTCCGAGCAATTGCAGATCGACGTCGCCGGCGCATTGAAAGAGATGACCTCGGCGCTGGGCATCCCCTTCATCTTCAAGAGCAGCTACGACAAGGCCAATCGCTCATCGGGCACCACCTTCCGCGGCCCGGGCATGGAAAAAGGCCTGGAGATCCTGGCCAAGGTGAAACGCGATTTGGGTGTGCCCATCCTGACCGATGTGCACAACATCGAAGAGATCACCACCGTCGCATCCGTTGTCGACGTGCTGCAAACACCCGCGTTCCTGTGCCGGCAAACCGATTTCATCCACGCGGTGGCGCAGTCGGGCAAGCCGGTCAACATCAAGAAGGGCCAGTTCCTCGCGCCGCACGACATGAAGAATGTCATCGACAAGGCGCGCGCTGCGGCCAAGGCGAAGGGCTTGAACGAAGACAACTTCATGGCCTGCGAACGGGGCGTGAGCTTTGGCTACAACAACCTGGTGAGCGACATGCGCTCGCTGGCCATCATGCGGGAGACCGGGGCACCGGTGGTGTTCGACGCCACGCACTCGGTGCAGTTGCCCGGCGGGCAAGGCACCAGCTCCGGTGGGCAACGCGAGTTCGTGCCGGTGCTGGCACGTGCGGCCATTGCGGTCGGCGTGGCTGGTGTGTTCATGGAAACCCACCCCGACCCCAAGAATGCGATGAGCGACGGCCCCAACGCCGTGCCGCTCAAGCACATGCGCGCGCTGCTGGAGCAACTGCTCGCGCTGGATCGCGTCATCAAGAAGCAGCCGCTGCTTGAGAACGACTTCTCCTGCTGAATTTTCCAGAACCATCCAAGAGGAAGACTGAATGAGCGCCATTGTTGACATCGTCGGCCGGGAGATTCTCGACAGCCGCGGCAACCCCACCGTCGAATGCGACGTGCTGCTGGAGAGCGGCACCATGGGCCGTGCGGCTGTGCCTTCTGGCGCATCCACCGGTTCGCGCGAAGCCATCGAGCTGCGCGATGGCGACAAGTCGCGCTATCTCGGAACAGGCGTGCTCAAGGCCGTCGAACACGTCAACACCGAGATCAGCGAAGCCGTGTTGGGCCTCGATGCCTCGGAGCAGGCTTTCCTCGACCGCACGCTGATCGACCTCGACGGCACCGAGAACAAGAGCCGCCTGGGCGCCAACGCCACGTTGGCTGTCTCGATGGCCGTGGCACGCGCTGCGGCCGAAGAAAGCGGCCTGCCGCTGTACCGCTACTTCGGCGGTTCGGGTGCGATGCAGATGCCGGTGCCGATGATGAACGTGATCAACGGCGGCGCGCACGCCAACAACAACCTCGATCTGCAGGAGTTCATGATCGTGCCGGTTGGCGCACCGACGTTCTCTGAGGCGGTGCGCTATGGCGCTGAAGTATTTCATGCGCTCAAGAAGCTCATCGACAAGGCGGGCATGAGTACCGCGGTTGGCGACGAAGGCGGATTCGCGCCCAACGTAAAGAATCATGAGGCCGCGATTCAGATGATCTTGCAGGCGATCGATAACGCTGGCTACTCGGCTGGCACCGACATTGCGTTGGCCATCGACTGCGCCGCCAGCGAATTTTTCAAGGACGGCAGCTACCGACTCGAAAGCGAGGGATTGACGCTGTCAGCAGCGGAGTGGACTGCGATGCTTGCCGGCTGGTGCGGCAAGTATCCGATCGTCTCGATCGAAGATGGAATGGCCGAAAACGACTGGGCCGGCTGGGAAGAACTGACGCGAAAGCTTGGCGACAA
>JACMKJ010000136.1 GCA_014380155.1 Rhizobacter sp.
CCCGCCGTAACGGCCCCGCCGCCCGCAGCCACCGCCGTGGGCCCGATGGTCGACCCGACCGAGGCCGCCGCCGTCGCGCTGGGCTACGTATCTGACGCAAAGGCCACGAAGGACCCCAAGCATGCCGTTGGCGCGGCATGCGCCAACTGCGCACTGTTCGTCGGCAAGCCCGGCGACGCCACTGGCCCCTGCCCGCTGTTCCCCGGCAAGCAGGTAGCAGGGGCTGGCTGGTGCACGGCATACCAGAAGAAAGCCTGAGCTCCCGACTCCCGTCAGCATGGCGTGGGGCGGCGTCGTTTCCAGCTCGCTGACGGCTGGCAAGAACGGGCAGCCGGCGCCGAGCAGCCTTCCGTCTCGCTTGCAACGTGCCGCTTTTTGGATCGCGGTTTACACGGCCGGATGCCCGGTCAGGGTCGGCAGCACCGGCTCGCAGCTTTCAGATGCAGCCACTGCGGGCGCAACGCTTTGCGCCGTTGCACGCAGCTTGGTCGCCGCCAGCCAACATCAGCTTTCAGCGTAGACCTGAACGGGCGGCAGCTCAGGCGCGCTCAGGCCAGAAAATGGATCGGCCCATGCGGGCAGGGCCATCAGGCGTTGGTGCCACATGTGCACTGCCGGGTAGTCGACCAGGGGCAGTTGTGCAACGTCGTTGAAGGGAAGAAATGCCGCCATGCGGAAGTCGGCGTAGCTGAGCCCGCTGGCCAGCAGCCAGTGGTGCCGGCGAAGCTGGGCATCGAGCACCGCGGCGCTCTCGTGGAAGATCGACAGGCCCTGGGCCAGCGCCACCTCGTCGACCGGGCCGAGGCTGTAGCGCTGTTTTGTGCCGCGTTCGAAGTGCACGATGTCGCAGGCCCGCATGAAGTGATCGCGCGCCCAGCTGAGCCATCGAATCATGTCTGGCAAATCAAAAAATTTCGCCGCCCCCTGGCGAGCGTTGTAGCCCCCGATAAGCGTGACCAACCGCCCCCTTCTCTGCCCTTCACCCCTAGCCCGCAGGGCGATGCTTCACGCATGAGTCACCCCCTCGAGAGCCGCCGCCTGTACATCGCCGATCTGGCGCGCCGCCAGCACGAGATGGAATCGGGCCGCGTGGCGATGAAGCCCCTGACCTACCGCGTGCTGTCCAAGTGCTTGCGCGAGGCCCTGGCCGGGCTGTCCGAGCCGGCCGCGCGCGCCGGCTTCTCCGAGCTGCCTGCGCACCTGATGCCGCTGGTGGCCGATGTGCTCGAGACGCGCCACTTCGACCAGCACGCCTGCCTGCTCGGCCGCCGGGCAGCACACTGTCGAGAACAGGCAGAAATCATCGTCGACCGCGTCAAGCGCTCGGCGGCTTGCTGATGCCACTGCTGCTGCGCAGCCCCCAAGCTTTGCAGTCTTGACGCCGCCCCCCGGCAGCCAGACCATGCACGCTCTGCAAGGAGGCAGCCATGGTCACCCGCAAGAAGACAGCCAAGAAACCCACCCCGCTGTTCATGCGGGTCGCCCGGCCCGACCCACCCGACTCGCGTGACCGGCCGTTCCGGCCCAACGTCGGCCGTGCGCCGGCGCCCACGCTATTCCCTGCGCTGGGTCTGCCGGTCAAGAACCAGGGCGACACCATGGCCTGCACCGGCTTCGGCCTGTCGCTGGTGGTCGAGCACCTGTTGCGCAGCGCGCGGCGGGAGACCAGACCCGCCATCTCGCCCTTCATGTTGTATTCGATGGCGCGGCGCTACGACGAGTTTCCGGGCTCGGTGCAAGACAAGGGCTCGAGCCTGCGCGGTGCGCTCAAGGGTTGGTTCAAGCACGGTGTCTGCCGTGAAGATTTCTTCCCCGGCCTGGAGATGCCGCCGGCCAGCAAGAAGCTCTCGGAAGATTGGTGGTTCGACGCGGTGAAACGCCCGCTCGGCGCCTACTACCGCATCGACACCCAGTCGATCACCGACATGCACGCCGCACTCAACGAGGTGGGCATCATCTACGCGAGCGCTGGCTGCCACACCGGCTGGGACGAAGGCAACAACCTGCCGGCGATGAAACGGCGCCCGACTTCGTTCAAGGGCGTGTGGGAGATCCCGGTGCAAGGCGGCGAGGCTGACCACCCGGGCCACGCGTTTGCCATCGTCGGCTACAACGAGCGCGGCTTTCTGATCCAGAACTCCTGGGGCCCTGAGTGGGGCTCACACGGCTACGCGATCTTTGGCTACGACGACTGGCTGCGCAACGCGATGGACTGCTGGGTGGCACAGCTCGGCGTGGTGACGCGCGACCACACTGCCATCTCGAAGTCGATCAGCCTGCGCACCGATGCCCAGGGCCGCGTGGCGCTGGCGGCCAGCGAGGTGCTGCGCAACCGTGAGATCTCGCCCTTCATCATCAACATGGGCAACAACGGTGCGCTCAGCAACTCGGGCGTGTTTCGCACCCAGCCTGACGATGTGCGCGCCTTGGTCGACGTGCACCTGGCTCAGGCGCGCAAGACCTGGGGGTTGGAGGACGAAGTGGTCGACGTGTGCATCTACGCGCACGGGGGCCTGGTCGGTGAAACCAAGGCGGCCGATATCGCGGCGCAGTGGATACCGATGCTTTACGAGAAGAAGATCTTTCCGATCTTCCTGATGTGGGAGACCGACTTTTTCGCGACCCTGCTGCACCGCCTTGAAGACGCGGTGAAAGACATTCCGCGCAGCACCGGCTTCTCGCTCAAGAACTGGTGGAACCAGCGGCTCGAGCGCCTGATCGCTCGGCCCGGCACCATGCTGTGGGGCGAGATGAAGCAGAACGCCGACGCGATGAGCGCCTACAAGCCCGACGTGCCCGACGACGAGCAGGCCGGTGGCGTGCTGCTGTACCGCCACTTCAAGCATGGCGTGGCCAACAAGAAGATCCGCATGCACTTTGTCGGCCACTCGGCGGGCAGCATCGTGGCGGCTTTCATGATCGACCGGCTGGCGCAAGAGGGCATGAAGTTCGAGTCGGTGAGTTTCATGGCGCCGGCCGTGAAGCTAGCGACCTTTGACGAGCGCCTGCGCCCGCACATGCAATCAGGCGTGGTCAAGCGCTACCAGCAGTTCCACCTGACCGACCATGCCGAGCAAGACGACGGCAGCTGCGGGCCGTATCGGCGCTCGCTGCTGTATCTGGTGAGCGAGTCTTTCGAAGGGGGCAGCACCACGCCCATCCTGGGCATGCAGAAATTCTTTGATGTTTACGCCAAGAAGCTGCCGAACACGACGGTGCATCTGGCGCCAGGGCCGGTGAGCGCGAGCACCACGCACCCCGGTTTCGACGACGACCCGGGCACACGTGCCCAGGTGGTGAAGTTCATTCTCGGGAAGTGACCTGAGAGAGGACCTTGCGCAGGCGCTCGGCCTGCGCTTCGCTCAAGCGCTGGGTGGCTTGAACGAGGTCCAGCTGTCGGCGTGTGAACTCGCGGTACAGCTCGGCGTGCTCTGGGCCAAGGGCAGTGAAGGCCGCCAGGTGGCGCGCGATCACGCCCGAGTCACCTCGCGAGATCGGCCCGGCGACCGCGGCCGACAGCCCCTTGCTGGCCGCGGCGTCCAGCGTGCCTCTCGCCATCGGCAGCAGCGCTTGCAGCGCCTGCGCTTCGTTGATGCCGAAGCTGCGCCACACCGTCACCACCTCATTGAGCATCGACAACAAGAAGCTCGCCGCATAGCTGGCGCTGCCGTGGTACAGCGCGCGTGCGCCGGGTGGCAGGCGCAGCGGGTGCATGCCCAGCATGTGGGCGAGTTGCTCGAGTTGCGCTTCGAGGGCGGGCGGGCCTTCGATCGCGACGCTGCTGCCGGCCAGCAGCTCGATGGCGCGTTGGGGGTCTGAAAAAATCTGTAGCGGGTGAAAGCCGCCGATCTCGGCGCCCGCATCGGCTGCGGGCTGCAACACGCTCACTTCGGTGGCGCCGCTGCAATGCACCACCGCTTGCCCCGCGCGCCAGGGCAGCTGGGCGGCGAGGGGTGCGATGGCGTCGTCGCTGACGGTGAGGAACACCAGGTCGGCCTGCGCTGCCGTTGCAGCATCCACCGCCTGGCAGCCATGCATGCGCGCGGCCAGGTGTTGTGCGCTGCTGGCCTCGCGGCTGGCCACCTGGCCCACCACCACGCCACGCTGGCTCAGCGCCTGCGCGAGGGCGCTGCCGAGCTTTCCTGCACCGATGAACGCGATGCTGCCCATCGGTGCGGCCTCAGGCGGTTTGCACGGGTTTGTCGCGCGCCAACTCGCCGCCGAGCGCGTCGATCAGCTGCGGGAAGAGCTGGCTCAGCTCGCCGGTGGCGATGGCGACGTCGGTGTCGAAGCCGTTGTCGTCTTTGCCGGTCGAGCCGGCACCTTCGAGCGCCACGTCGAGCAGCTTGATCTTCTTGACCGTGCCGGCTTCGTTCAGCACGAAGGAGACGCGGCTGTTCCAGGTCATGGCCAGCGAGGTGGGCAGCTTGCCTTGGGCGATGTGCTCGCCGACCTCTTCGATGTCGAGCGTGTGGCGGGCGTAGCGCACCAGCGATTTTTCGCTGTCGGGCTGCTTCAGCTCGCACTCGCGGTCGATCGTGAAGCCGGCCGGCGCTTCGCGGCTCTTCAGCCACTCGGCCATGGCGGTGGCGGGTGACAGCTCGGTCTGCAAGAGGGTGAGCGTGATGCCGCCACCCAAGAGTTCGACCAGCATGCTCACGATGCGGTCAGAGGCTTTCACGCTGCCGGCACCGACGATCACCAGCTTGGCGCGTGGGTCGATCCAGACCAAGGTGGTGCCGCGCTTGGGGAAGGCGCGCGGCAGCAGGCCGTGCACGATGTCTTCTTTCAGCTCCTTGGCCTTCTTGCCCTTGGGCCGGCGGCCGGTGTCGGCTTCGACCTTGTCGAGCTGCGCCTCTAGCGTGTTTTTCACCACCTGGCTGGGCACGGCCTTGCGTTCGATGCACAGCTTCAGGATGAGCTGGCCACCCACGCCTTCCATCAGCACGCCGTTCTTTTCACCACGCGGCTCGACCCAGCCGATGGACTCTTGTTGCGATGCGCCGCATTCGACAAAACGGCCGGCGTCGAGGCGGGCCTCGATCTCGGCGCTGGTGGGCGGCTCCCAAGGGCCGATGCGATAAAGGAGAGCGTTCTTGAACATGGAGGCAGGCGTGGTTGGGGGGCGGATTGTAGGTGTGCCCCACTCAGGCAAGGGCCTCGGCCCGAGGGTTTGCCCGCGCATTTGACCGGCAGATGCCCGGTTGACAAGGGGGTGCACCCCTTCTATAAAATAAACATTCTCAAAAAGAAAACAATAGAATAAACGTTCTAAAAGTGTTCTACAAAAGTGGTGCCGATCCCGAGCGCCACAAGGAGACGTCGATGAAGCTCACCCGCCCTACGTTCGGGGCCCTGCCGCGCCTGGCATTGGCCGCCCTGTCCTTGTCGCTTGGCGCCTTGCACGCGCCAGCACATGCTGATGGCCCCGGCCTGCCCAACCTCAGCTACAGCAGCGCCGAGGTCTTCAAACCCCTGGTCATCTTGAACAGTGACGTGGCGGGCAGCGCCCGCGGCCACGGCACGGTGCAGATGGTCAACGGCCACCTCTTCGTGCCCTTCGGCCGCGACTCAGGGGCCTCGGGCGGCGGCTTCTCGTTCTACGACGTGAGCAACCCACGCGCGCCGGTGAAGGTGTCGCAGACCGATGTGACGGCGCTTCGCGAGCCGCATGGCTTCGGGTTCAGCAACAGCTACCCGGGCAAGTATGTCGTGATGCAGGCCATCAACGGCATCCAGTTCTGGGACATCACCAACGAGCGCGCGCCCACGCTGTTGCGCTCGATGACGCTGCCCGGCATTGCCGAGTCCGACTACGCGCTCGGCGCGTGGTGGGTGTTCTGGCAGGCACCGTATGTGTATGTGGGCGGCTCGGGCAACGGCATCTATGTGGTCGACGCCACCGACCCGCGCAACCCGACGCTCGTGACGCAGGTCAGCACGGCCGGTTGGGGTGGCTTTCGCGTGGGGCCGCTGTTTGCGGTCGGCAACCTGCTGGTCGCCGCCTCCAACAACGAAGGCCCCGGCCTCGTCACACTCGACATCAGCAACCCGCGTGCCCCCAACGTGATCGCGTCGACCACCGCGATGGCGGGCCACTACAGCGCCATGGTCAACGGAGAGCGGGTGATCACCGCCGGGATCGACAACCGGCTGCACGTGTTCGACATCAGCAACCCGGCTGCCTTCCCGCAGCTGGTGCAGTCGCCCGACATCGGCGGGCGCGGCGGTTATGTGTCGACCCAGCGCGGCTTTGCCCACGCCGGTTTCTCCAACAAGTACGCCAAGGTGAACATCGCCACCGGTGCCATCGTCGGCACCGGCACCTCGAACATCGCCAACCGCGACGAAGATTTCGGCACCGTCTTCGGCAACCTGGTGCTGGTGGGCAACGACCACGGCAATGGCAGCGCGATCATGCCGCACCAGACCGGGCCGATCACTGGCTCAGCGGCCGTCAACATGGTCTCGCCGAAGAACAACGCGACCAACCAGGCGCTGACCAGCCGCGTGGGCATCACGCTCACCGACCAGATCGATCTGCGCACCGTGTCGACCAGCACCTTCATCGTGCGGCCGCTCGGTGGCTCGGCCTTGGCTGGCAAGTACAGCGGGCAGTCGGGCATTCTCAATTTCTCGCCCGACGCACCCCTGCTGCCCGGCACCACCTATGAAGTGGTGGTCACGGCCGGTGGCATGAAAGACGACGTGGGCATCGGCGTGGCCGCGTTCACATCCCGCTTCACCACCGCCGGCACAGCACCTGGCGTGAGCTGCACGCTCGGCACCCGCACCCCGGCCCTGGTGGGCAGCACGGTGTCGTTCAGCCCGGCCAGCGCCAGCGGCGCCAACCTGCAGTACTCGTGGAACTTCGGTGACGGCACCAGCACCGGCTTCTCCACCAACGCTTCGGCTGCGCGCGTTTATGCAGCACCGGCGCACTACCCGGTGGTGCTCACGGTGCGCAGCGGCACCGTCACCGGCACCTGCTCGGCCACGCAGACCGTGCACACCCAACCCACGGCCACCGCGCCGCGCTCGTCGAGCACGATCGCATTCGATGCCGGGCGCAACCGCGTGTGGGTGGTCAACTCCGACAACGACTCGGTGACCGCCATCAACGCGGCCAACAACACCCGCCTCTTCGAGCAGGCTGTCGGCCTGAACCCACAGACGCTGGCGCAGGCGCCCGACGGCCGCATCTGGGTCACCAACCACGGCTCGGGCAGCATCAGCGTGCTCGACCCGAGCACCGGCGCAGTGGTGCAAACCATTCAGACCGGCCTCGGCTCACGCCCCTTCGGCGTGGTGTTCAGCCCGCTCGGCACCTCAGCCTTCATCACGCTGCAAGGCTCGGGGCGTGTGCTCAAGCTGCACCCGAGCACGGGTGCCGTGCAGGGCACGCTGACCGCAGGCAGCTCGCCGCGCGGCCTGGCCATCTCGGGTGACTCGAACCGCCTGCTCGTCACCCGCTACATCTCGCCGGTCGACCGTGGTGAGGTGGTCGAGGTGAACACCAGCGCCTTCGTGGTGACGCGCACCTTCACGCTCGCCACCGACCCCGGCCCCGACACCGAAGCCAGCGGACGCGGTGTGCCCAACTTCCTGAGCTCGGTGACCATCCAGCCCGATGGCAAGCGCGCCTGGATTCCGTCGAAGAAAGACAACACGCTGCGCGGAACCTTCCGCGACGGCAATGCGCTCACCTTCGAGAGCACGGTGCGCACCATCGTCTCGCAGATCGACCTCGACACCAACGCCGAGGTGCTGAGCGCGCGTCGTGACTTGAACGACCGCGACATGGCCAACGCCGTGGCCTTCAGCCCGCTCGGTGACTACGCCTTCATCTCCACCCAAGGCACCAACCAGATCGAGGTGATGGACGCCTACAACCGCCAACTCGTCACCGGCCTCGTCAACGTGGGCCGTGCGCCGCGCGGGCTGCTGGTCACGCCGAATGGCCGGCTCTACGTGCAGAACTTCATGTCGCGCAACGTCGGTGTCTACGACGTGAGCGGCCTGCTCAATGCCACCAGCAACAACGCCACCAAGCTGGTCGACATCGCGGCCGTGAGCGGCGAGGCGCTGCCTGCCAACGTATTCAACGGCAAGCGCATCTTCTACAACGCCGACGACCGGCGCATGAACCGCGACAAGTACATCTCGTGCGCCAGCTGCCACCAGGACGGCGGGCACGATGGCCGTGTGATGGACTTCACCGACCGTGGCGAAGGCCTGCGCAACACCGTGCCGCTCAATGGCCGGCGTGGCATGGGCCAGGGCCGTGTGCACTGGACGGCCAACTTCAACGAGATCCAGGACTTCGAGCACGACATTCGCGGCGCCTTCGGCGGCACCGGCTTCCTGAGCGATGCGCAGTTCAACACCGGCACGCGCAACCAGCCGCTGGGTGACCCGAAAGCAGGCCTCAGCACCGACCTCGATGCACTGGCGGCGTATGTGAGCTCGCTCAACAGCGTGGGCCGCAGCCCCTTCCGCAATGCCGACGGTTCGCTCACCACAGCCGCGGTGGCCGGGCAGCAGATCTTCAACGGAAGCGGCCAGTGCGCCACTTGCCACTCGGGCACCGACTTCACCGACAGCGCAGGCGGCGTGCTGCGCGACGTGGGCACCATCAAGGCCTCGTCGGGACGGCGCCTGGGCGCCACGCTGACCGGGCTCGATACGCCGACGCTGAACGGCCTGTGGGACACCGCGCCCTACCTGCACGACGGCTCGGCGGCCACGCTGCGCGACGTGCTGACCACCGCCAACCCTGCTGGCCGCCATGGCACCACCGCGGGCTTGAGCGCCACGCAGCTCGATCAATTGGTGGCCTACCTGCAGCAGATCGACGACGGGGTGGACGCCACCACGCCGGTGAACATCACCAACCTGTCGGTGCGTGACACCGCCAACGCGGCAGACTGGTCGATCCAGAACAGCCTGCAGAACGGCGCCGTGCAATACGGCGACCGCGTCTACACCTTCACCACCGTGCCGAGCATCGTGCTGGGTGGGCGCTGGATCCGCTCGGCCAACGATTCCAAGGCGTACACCGGCGATCCGACCGTCAGCTTCAACATCAGCCAGACGGCCGACGTCTACATCGCGATCGACGACCGTGTGGGTGCCCGGCCCTGGATGACCGGCTGGACCAACACCGGCCAGAAGCTCGTCAATAACGAAGGCGAGCCCAGGAACTTCACCCTCTTCCGCAAGAACTTCCCCGCAGGCGCCGTGAACCTCGGGCCGTCCACCTCGGCCGGCAGCATGTACACGGTCATCGTCAAGTAAGGAGACACCTCGTGCCAAATTTCAAGAACCTCCATCCGCGTGCCGTGCTGGCGGCGGGCCTGATGCTGCTGGCCGGCGTGGCGCACAGCGCCAGCGTGCCCGCCGGCTTCAATGACCGCCAGGTCGCCAGCGGCCTCACCAGCCCCACCTCGATGGCCGTGATGCCCGACGGGCGTGTGCTCGTCGTGCAGCAAAACGGCATCGTGCGCATGATCAAGAACGACGTGATGCTGACCACGCCGTTCTACAGCGCGCCGAATGTGGATTCGAGCAACGAGCGCGGCTGCCTGGGCGCCGTGCCCGACCCGGCGTTTGCCAGCAACCGCTACGTCTACATCTACTGCACCACCCGCGTGGGCACGGTGGCGCGCAACCGCGTGCTGCGTGTGACCGAGGCCAGCGACGTGGCGGTGGCCGGCAGCGAGCGCGTGATCTTCGAGTTGCCCGACGTGCCCAGCGCCACCAAGTGGCACATGGGCGGCGCCATGCGCTTCGGCACCGACGGCAAGCTGTACGTGGCCGTGGGCAACCATGAAGACAGCCCGCAACCGGTGGGATCGTCCACCTCGCAGAACCTGGCCAGCGCCTTCGGCAAGATCCTGCGCATCAACGCCGATGGCACCATCCCGAGCGACAACCCCTTCTTCACGACGCCTTCCAATGCCTACAAGGCCACCTGGGCGCTCGGCTTTCGCAACCCCTTCGTGCTCGACATCCAGCCCGGCACCGGCCTCACCTACATCGGTGACGTGGGCCAGGGCAGCTGGGAAGAAGTGAACCGCGGCCAGGCCGGCGGCAACTACGGCTGGCCGGCAGTGGAAGGGTCGAGCAGCAACACCAACTACCTCAACCCGGTCTATGCCTATGCGCACAGCGTGGGCTGTTCGATCACCGGCACCGCCTTCTACAACCCCGCCACCGCGCAGTTCGGCACCGGCTACGTGGGGCGCTTCTTCTTCGCCGACTTCTGCAACGGCAGCATCCGCTACTTCAACCCGAGCACACCGAACACGGTGACGGTGTTTGCAAGCGGCATCGGCAACCCGACCAACATCGGCGTCGCACCCTCGGGCGCCATGTATTACCTGGCGCGCAATCAGGCCACCGGCACGCCCGCACCCGGCGCCGGCACCGTGAGCAAGATCACCTTCACCGGCAGCCAGGCACCGCGCATCACGCAGCAGCCGCAAAACCAGACGGTCTACATCGGCACCCCGGCCACCTTCGCGGCCGCGGCCGATGGTGCCACCTCGGTGCAATGGCAGCGCAACGGTGCCAACCTGAGCGGCGCCACCGCGGGCAGCTACACGCTGAGCAACCCGCAAGTGGCCGACAGCGGCGCGCGCTTCCGCGCCATCTTCACCAACAGCTTCGGCAGCGTCACCACCGACGAAGGCACGCTCACCGTCACGACCAACCGCACACCCACCGCACGCATCGACACGCCCTCGGCCACCACCGGCTTCGCCACCGGTGACGTGATCAGCTACAGCGGCGTGGGCACCGACCCCGAAGACGGCAACCTCGCGGGCGCCAACCTCAGCTGGAAGGTCGACTTCCAGCACGACTCGCACGCGCACTCGTTCGTCACGCCGGTCACCGGCAGCAGTGGCTCGTTCACCGTGCCCGACTTCGAGGCCAGCGAAGCCAACATGTGGCTGCGCATCACGCTGACCGTGCGCGACTCTTCGGGTGCCACCAACGCCGTCACGCGCGACATCTTCCCGCGAACGCAGGTGAGCAGCTTCCCGGTGATCGGCACGCCGGTCAACGGCTGGGGCCCGTACGAAGTGAACCGCAGCAACGGCGAGCAGGGTGCGGCCGACGGCCGGCAGATCTCGATCGGCGGCGTGCCTTACCAGCGCGGCATCGGCGTGCATGCGCCGTCGGACATCCGCTTCAACCTCAACCGCACCTGTTCGGGCAGCTTCATCGCCGACCTGGGTGTGGACGACGAAGTGGGTGACAACGGCAGCGTGGTGTTCCAGGTCTACCGCGACGGTGTGCTGGCCTACACCAGCCCCACGCTGAACGGCGGCTCGCTGCGCACCACCGCCATCGTGCCGGTGGCCAACACGGCCGAGCTGCGCCTGGTCGTCACCGACGGCGGCAACGGCGACGGCTACGACCACGCCAGCTGGGGCGGTGCGCGCGTTACCGGTTGCGGCACGCCGCCGGCAGTGACCATTTCCAACTTGGCCGTCAGCGATGGCGCGAACTCGGCCGACTGGTCGGTGCAGAGCAACCTGCAGGTGGGTAACACCGCCTATGGCGACCGCACCTACACCTGGAGCGCCGTGCCGGCCGCGGTGGCGGGCGGGCGCTGGATCCGCACCGCCAACGACTCCAAGAGCTACACCGGCACGCCGCTGGTCACTTTCTCGATCTCGGCCGCGGCTGACGTCTACGTGGCGCTCGACAACCGCTCACCGTTGCCTTCGTGGGTCGACAGCAGCTGGGTCGACAGCGGCGCCGACCTGACGCAGGCCGAGAGCGGCACCGTCTCGCGTGGCTTCAGCCTCTTCAGGAAGCGTTTCAATGCCGGCACCGTGTCGCTCGGGCCGTGGAACAACTCCGGCAACAGCATGTACACGGTGATCGTGAAATAACTCCTGGGAGGGAGGGCAGGCGGAGCACCGGCTCCGCCTGCCCGCCGTGGCTCGGCCCCCGATTCCCGTCGCCCGTCGCACACCCGACCCGCAGCGCTTGGGGAATGGAGTGAATGCCCGTATCGTGCGGGCGATGGATTCCACGGTTCCCCTTTCCACAGCCAGCTGGCGCAGCGTGTTGACGCTGCTGCGCTCGGCCTTTCGGCCGCCACGCCTGTTGTTGATGCTGGCGGTCGCCACGTCGCTGGCGGCGCTGTTCAGCCCGCATTTCGCCACCTCGTTCGTCAGCATCCTGGCGCGCACCGTGTTCGTCGGGCTGGCCCTGCTGTTGGCCTATGACGTGGCCGGCCGTTGGCCGCAGCGTTGGCTGCCGCGGTGGGTGGTGCAGTTGCTGGCCATCGTGCTGACAGCGCCGGTGGCGACCTTGCTGGCCTACCTGTGGATGGCGGGTGGCAGCGTGCTGCGTGTGCTGGAACACGAGGGCATGGTCTGGGGCTTTATCAAGATCACGGTCTGGGCCATGGCCCTGGGTCTCGTGCTGGCGCTAGGTGCGCTCTACCGCGAGCGTGACGCGCAAGCGCGTGCGCAGGAGTTGTCGTTTGCGCTCGAGCGCAGCCAATTGGAGAAGCAGGCGCTCGACGCCCGCCTGCGCCTGCTACACGCGCAGATCGAGCCGCACTTCCTGTTCAACACGCTGGCCAATGTGCAGCAGCTGGTCGAGTCGGGTTCGCCCCGCGCGGCGCCGGTGTTGCAAAGCCTGATCGCCTACCTGCGCGCCGCCGTGCCCACGCTGAGCAACGAGAGCGCCACGCTGGGCAACGAGATGGCCTTGGTGAAGGCCTATCTCGAGCTGATGCGCATGCGCATGCCCGACCGGCTGGCGTTCAGCGTGAGCGTGCCACCCGAGCTGGCGGTCCTGCGGTTTCCGCCGATGGCCCTGCTCACGCTGGTGGAAAACGCCGTGCGCCACGGCATCGACCCGAGCGAGTCGGGCGGCAACATCCGCGTCGAAGCGCGCGAGCAAGCGGGCATCGTCGAAGTGATGGTGGCCGACAGCGGCATGGGCATGCGCGAGACGGCAACGCCCGGCACCGGCCTCAACAACCTGCGCGAACGTTTGCGCGCTTTTTTCGGTGACGCCGCCGAGCTGCAACTGAGCGACCAGCCACCGCACGGCCTGAGCGCCGTGATCGTCTTCCCCAAGACCTGAGCGCCGATGAACCCCACCGCATTGATCGCCGACGACGAACCGCTGCTGCGCGAGCGCCTGTGCAGCTTGCTCGCGCGCTTGTGGCCCGAGCTGCAGATCGTGGCGCAGGCGCGCAACGGCCGCGAGGCGGTGGAGATGTTTGACGAGCACACGCCGCAGGTGGTGTTTCTCGACGTGCACATGCCGGGGCTCAACGGCGTGGAGGCCGCACGCTCGATCGCGCGGCGTGCCGAGGTGGTGTTCGTCACCGCCTATGAACAATACGCGGTGACGGCCTTCGAGCAAGGCGCGCTCGATTACGTGGTGAAGCCCTTTGACGAAGCGCGGCTGGCCGACACCGTGGAACGTTTGCGCGCCAAGCTCGCACGTGCGCCCGAGGCAGTTGCCGATACCGTCGAGGCGGTGATCGAGAAGATGTCGGCCGAGCTGCGCCGCCATGCCGGTGCCAGCCACTGGCTGCAGTGGATCAAGGCCTCGGTGGGCACCAGCGTGCGCCTGATCCCGGTGGAGCAGGTGGCCTACCTGCGCTCCGACGAGAAGTACACGCTGGTGGTGTGGGAGGGTGGCGAGGCGCTCATCCGCAAGAGCATCCGCGAGCTGGCCGACGAGCTCGACCCGGAGCGATTTGCGCAAGTGCACCGGTCGGTGATCGTCAACCTGCACCAGGTGAGCCAGGTCGATCGCGGCCCGAACGAGACGGCCGAAGTGCGCCTGAAAGGCCGCAAGGACGTGCTGCCGGTGAGCCGCAGCTTCGTGCACGTGTTCCGCCACATGTGAACCCAACCTAGGCCGCCTGGCCGAACGCGCCCACGGCAAAGTCGATGAAGCTGCGCAGCTTGGGAGTGACGCGGCGGTTGTGCGCATAGACCAGGTGCAAGGGCCGTGAAGGCACGCCGTAGCCCGGCAGCAGCTGGACCAGGCGAGCGTCATTCAAGGCAGGCTGCACCACCTCGAGCGGCTGCAGGATGATGCCCAGGCCGGCGAGTGCGGCATGCAGCAAGGGCTCGCCATGGTCGGCGACCAGGCGGCTCTTTACCGGCACCACGATGCGGCCCTCGGGTCCGTCGAAGCTCCAGTGTGTGCGCAGCTCGGTGTGGGCGAAACACAGGCACTCGTGCTGCTGCAGATCCCACGGGGTTTTCAGGCGAGCGTGCCGCCGCAAGTAGGCCGGTGCAGCGCACACCACCAGGCGGTACGGCGCCAGCACGCGAGCGATCAGCCCGCTGTCTTGCAGCACGCCCACGCGAAAGACCGCCTCGTAGCCTTCTTCGACCAGATCGACCGCCCGGTTCGACAAGGCCAGCTCGACCTCCACCTGCGGGTGGGCCAGCATGTACTCCGGCAGGCGGGGCGCCAGCGTGTGCATGCCAAAGCTCACCGGTGCGTTGATGCGCAAGCGGCCCATGGGCACGGCCCGCGTCTCGGCGGCCAGCTGCTCGGCCTGCTCCATCTCTTGCAGGATGGACTTGGCTCGCTCCACGTAGGCGCGGCCAAAGTCCGTGAGCGCCTGGCGCCGCGTGGTGCGGTGGAGAAGTTGCACGCCCAGGTGCTGCTCGAGCGCCTGGACGTGCTTGCCCACGAACTGCGACGACATCTGCAGCGCATCGGCCGCTGCACGGAATGAGCCGAGCTCCACCGCCTTGACGAACACCGACATGCTGGTGAACCGGTCCATTGGAATCAAATCATGGTGAATGAAGAGTCATTCTAAGTATTTATCTCGAATCGTTGCCAATAGACACTGGCTTCGCATTTCAACTTCAACAAGGAATCGTCATGACGATCGCAGTGATTGGCACGGGCCGCATGGGCTCGGGTTTTGTGCGCGAACTGGTGAGCCGGGGCGCAGACGTGGTGATCGGCGCGCGCGATGCCGCCAAGGCAGAGGCCCTGGCCTCGGAGCTGGGCGCAAAGGTACGCGTGGCCGACGTGGCCTCGGCCGTGCAGGCCGCCGACGTGGTGTTGGTGGCGCTGCCCTATGGCGCCATCGCGGGCGCGTTGCAGGGGCTCAAGGGCCTGGCCGGCAAGGTGGTGGTGGACATCAGCAACCCCATCACCGACGACTTCCAGGGCCTGCTGCTGGGCACCACCACCTCGGCGGCCGAAGAGATCCAGGCCGCCCTGCCCGGCGCGCGGGTGGTGAAGGCCTTCAACACCATCTTTTCGCAGCTGCTGCCCGCATCGGCCCGTGAAGGCAAGAGCGTGCAGGTGTTTGTGGCCGCTGATGACGCAGCCGCCAAAAGCCAGGTGCAGGAGGTCGCCCGCACCTTGGGTTTTGAGCCGGTGGATGCAGGCCCGTTGCGCAACAGCCGCTTTCTCGAGCCTGTGGGTGGAATGAACATCCATTTCGGTTTCTTCCTGGGGTGGGGCCCGTCGACCGCACCGGCGTGGGTTCGCGCCTGAACCCATGGCCGAGGCTCTCCCTTTTTTTACTCGTTTCAAGGAGTTTTCATGAACACACAACGCCGTACCTTCGCCGCGCTTGCGGCCATTTCATTCGTCGCCCTGGCGAGCCTGCCCTCCCATGTCTTCGCCAAGGAGGACGCCGACGGAGCCGCGATTCGGCAAACGCTCCAGCGCTATGAGCAGGCACTGAACAAGGCCGACACCGCAGCCATCGTTGCGCTCTATGCCGCAGACGGCGTGCAGATGGCCCCGGACGCGCCCGCCGCGGTGGGGCGCGATGCGCTGAAGGCAGCCTATGACGCGACATTTAAGGCGATCTCGTTGAACCTGAGTTTCACCGTCGATGAGCTGAAGCCGCTGGGCAAGGGGACTGCGCTGTTGCGCACTCATTCGACAGGCACGCTCAAAGTGCTGGGCGGGGACCTGTCGGCGGGCCCCTCAGCGTTCAAGGAACTCTGGCTGCTGCGCAAGCAGGCGGATGGCCAGTGGAAGGTCTCGCACTACAGCTTCACGACCGCACCGGTGAAGCCTTGACGGGGCGCCCCGCCTTGAATTCTTTCGGGGCGGGGCGAGCCGCTGAGCGGTGCTGGCGATGCCGCGGGGAGACCCAGATGTCGGTTGATGTAGTACAGGAAAGTAGCTAAACAACAAATTCATGGACCTTGCTAAAGTTGAAACAAAGTGTTTCTATGTGGTTCTTGATGCGAGTGATGTTTTTAGTTTTATTCATATAAAACAATAACTTAAAAGAAATGAAACGGGAGTCCGGGTTGAACCCGATTCGGTTCAATCCCGCTGGTCGTTTGTCTGTTGGTGTACTTACATTACGCGCTCCGTGGCGCGAAAGACGCCACTAGAAAAATCCGTGGCCGCATTTCCCACCACAGGAGACAAGCATGCTGACACTTGATATTTCGGCCGTGGGCGCACCGCCTCGCAGCCACTGGCTGCGCCACGCCCTTGTGGCTGTCGCGCTGGCCGGCACCGCCGCATTGGCCCACGCACAAACCACCCGCACTGCATTCGTCCAGCTTTTCGAATGGCGCTGGACCGACATCGCCCGCGAATGCGAAACGCATCTCGGCCCCAAGGGCTTCGCCGCTGTGCAGGTTTCGCCGCCGACTGAACACAACTGGATCGCCAGCGGAGACGGGGCGCCGTTCCCGTGGTGGATGCGCTACCAGACGGTCAGCTACAGCCTCGACCGCAGCCGCAGCGGCACCCGCGCGCAGTTTCAAGACATGGTCAACCGCTGCAACGCGGTGGGCGTGGGCATCTATGTCGACGCGGTGATCAACCACATGTCGGGCGGCACCGGCGGCACCTCGAGCGCCGGGCGAATCTGGTCGCACCACAACTACCCCGGCCTCTACGGCTCGCCCGACTTCCACTCGCCGGTGTGCGGCATCACCAACTACAACGATGCCAACAACGTGCAGAACTGCGAGCTCTCGGGCCTGCAAGACCTGAACACCGGCAGCCCCGACGTGCGCGGCAAGATCGCCAACTACCTGGTCGACCTGGCCAACATGGGCGTGAAGGGCTTTCGTGTCGACGCGGCCAAGCACATCCACCCGGCCGACCTGGGCGCCATCATCGACAACGTGAACTCGCGCGTGGCCACACGGCCGTTCTGGTTTCTCGAGGTGATTGGCGCAGCCGGTGAGGCGGTGCAACCCAGCCAGTACTTCAACCTGAGCGGCGGGCAGGCCGCCATCACCGAGTTTGCCTATGGCCCGCAGCTGCACGGCAAGTTTGCCGGTGGCGGCAAGCTGGCCGACCTGAAGACCTTCGGCGAGAGCTGGGGCCTGATGGGCAGCATCAAGGCCGTGCCCTTCACCGACAACCACGACAAGCAGCGTGGCCACGGCGGTGGCGGCAACTACCTCACGTACCACCACGGCGCCACCTACGACCTGGCCAACGTCTTCATGCTGGCCTGGCCCTATGGCTACCCGGTCGTGATGTCGAGCTACGCCTTCCAGAAGGCCAGCAACTACGACACCAGCTTCGGCCCGCCCTACAACGCCGACGGCTCGACCCGCGGCCCCTGGGCCGACGGCGCCAGTGCACCGGCCTGCTTCAGCCAGACGCGCGGCGGCTGGGTGTGTGAACACCGCTTCCGCCCGATCGCCAACATGGTGGGCTTTCGCAACGCCAGCGTGAGCAGTTGGTCGGTCAACAACTGGTGGGACAACGGCAACAACCAAATCGCCTTCAGCCGCGGCGACAAGGCTTTCGTCGTCATCAACAAGGAAGGTGGCGCGCTGTCACGCAGCTTCCAGACCGGCCTGCCCGCTGGCGACTACTGCGACGCGATCAGCGGCGACTTTGCGGCTGGCGCCTGCAGCGGCACGGTGGTGACGGTCGGTGCCTCCGGCTTGGCCACGGTCAACGTGGCGGCCAACTCGGCGGCGGCATTGCACGTCAACGCCAAGGTGGGTGGCACGCAGCCGGGCGTGAACACGGCCTTCACGGTGCAGGGCGCCGCGCCGGCCTCGGGCCAGCAGGTCTACGTGGTGGGCAGCGTGGCCGCGCTCGGCGCCTGGAACCCGTGCAATGCGTTGCCGCTGCCGGCTGCGTCAAGCGGCCATGCGGGCACGGTCAGCCTGCCGGCCTCGACCAACGTGCAATACAAGTTCATCAAGTACAGCAGCTGCACCAGCGTGACCTGGGAAGGCGGCGGCAACCGCAGCCTCACCACACCCGCCAGCGGCACGGCGAGCGCCTGCGGTGTGTTCAACAGCACGGCGGCGTGCAGCACGGGCGGCGGCAGCACGGCGACCGTCATCTTCAATCAGACGGCCAGCACCGTGGCCGGGCAAAGCGTGCACCTGGTGGGCAGCCTGCCGGCGCTCGGCAGCTGGGCGCCCGCGAGTGCCTTGCCGCTCACCTTGGTATCGGGCAGCCAATGGCGCGCGCAGGTCACGCTGCCGGCGAGCACCGCGATGGAATACAAGTTCATCAAAAAAGACGGCAGCGGCAACGTGGTGTGGGAAAGCGGCGCCAACCGCAGCCTGATGACACCAGCAGCAGGCGCCTCGCAGACGGTCACCACCACCTGGAAATAAGCCCAGCGACCCCAAGTTATGCGGCCGTGGCGCAGTAGACCGCGCCACCTTCATTACCGACTTGCCGCAAGGCGGGTCGGTATTTTTTTGTCAGGTGGCGGGCCAGTGGCGCGCGAACACGGGTGCGACGTGCGGGTGCTGCTCGATGCGCAGTACCGTCTCCAAAAATTGCGGGCGGTGTTTCTTGATGTGGGCCCGTGTGCCCGACCACTTGGAGACCACCGCCGCCAGGTAATCGAGCGCGCCGGGCGCCTGGCCGCCGAAGAACGGTTGGGCTTCGAAGCTGTCGGCAAAGATCTCCCAGCTGCGGTGCAGTTGGGCGCGGGCGCCCAGGCGCACACGTTCGCGCAGCGGGTCGTCTTCGGTGCACTCGCTGATCCAGCGCTCGGGGTAGTCGGAGATGCTGACGTTGGAGTAGCAGTTGGCCGCAACGAACACCAAGCCGCGGATCGCCTGCGCGCGTGCGCTGGCCTCGGTGGGCAGCAAGGCCGCCTCGGGGTGGCTCAGGCCCAGGTGAATGAGGATGGCGGCGCTCTCGGTCATCACGCTGCCGTCGGGGAACACCAGCGTGGGAATCTGCCCCAGCGGGTTCACGCTGCGCAGCTCGGCCTGGGCCGAGTCGCTCTCCCAGGTGGAGGCGCGCACCGATCGGTAGGGCAGGCCGATGCGCTCCAGCGCGAGCTCGACCGTGGACGAGCCTGAACCTTGCGAGCCGTAGAGGGTGTAGCCGGGCATCTGCGTTCCCCATTCAACCTGGTGAGCGTGATGATGCGCGAATTCAGTAGGCGTAGACAACCGCCGAGCGTGCGCCCAGGGTGAGGGTCGCCTGGCCATTTCCATCGGCCGAAGCGGCTGCTGCGGTGGCGGGCCACAGCGCCTGCAGGCTGGCGCCGGCTGGCAAGCCGTTGACCACCACCGTGCTCGCCGCCACGCCGTAGTTCAAGGCCACCACCACCCGGCTGCTGCCGCTGCGCCGCACGAAGCTGAGCGCATTGCCTTGCACAGTGGCTTGTTCGTAGCTGCCGAAGGCCAGCGCGTCGGTGCTGCTGCGAAGCTGGATCAGCGCGCGGTAGGTGTGCCACAGCGAGTTGGCATCGGCCTGTGCAGCCGCGGCGTTGTGCGTGGCCACGTTGGCGGCAGTTGCGCGGTAGGGTGTGCCGGTGGTGAAGCCGGCGCGCTGAGCGTCGGCCGTCCAGCTCATCGGCGAGCGCAGGGCCGGGTCACCGCTCAGGCCGCGCCCTGC
>JACMKJ010000137.1 GCA_014380155.1 Rhizobacter sp.
ACCACCGGCAAGCGCGTCAACCGCGCCAGCGACGACCCGGCGGCGGCTGCGCGTGCCGAGCGGGCGCTGGCGGCCGAGTTGCACACCGACGCCACGCAGCGCGCCGTCAACGCCAGCCAGAACGCCATGACCCTGTCCGAAAGCGCACTGGGCGACGCGAGCGACCTGCTGCAACAGATCCGCGAGGCCATGGTGGCCGCCGGCAACGGCAGCTACAGCGACCGCGAGCGGCGCGTGCAGGCCGACAAGATCGCCGGCCTGCGCGACCAATTGCTGGCCGTGTCCAACCGGCAAGACGGTTCGGGCACCTACCTGTTTGGCGGGCAGGCGGCTGACCGCGCGCCGTTCCTCGACGCCGCCGGTGGCGTCAGCTACCAGGGCACGTCGGGCCAGATCGATGCCGCTTCGGGCGACCCGCTGCCACTCACCGTCGATGGCCGTGCGGCCTGGATGAGCGCACGCACCGGCAACGGCGTTTTTGTCACCACCCCGACCGTGAGCACCGGCCGCGCCTGGGTCGACACCGGCCGCGTGACCGACCCGAGCGCGCTCACCGGCTCCAGCTACAGCATTGTTTTCAGCAACACCGCCGGCGTGGTCACCTACTCGGTGCTGCAAGACGGTGCGGGCACGGCCATCGCGGGCGTGCCTTACGTGTCGGGCCGGGCGATCGAGTTCGACGGGCTGTCGGCCACCGTGACCGGCGTGCCGGCCGACGCCGACCAGTTCGACCTCACCCCTTCAACCGCCGACCTCAACATCTTCACTGCGCTCGACAACGCGGTGACGGCGCTCAACACGCCGCTGCGCACCACCTCGCAGATCACGCAGAGCAACTCGACCTACCTCGCCGCCGTCGACGCGGCCATGGGGCAGATGCAATCGGTGCGCGCCCAGGTGGGCGAAACGCTTAGCCGCATCGACAGCGCTACCGGCCGCCTCGACGACCTGCGCCTGGCCAGCCAGACCGACCGCAACAACGCCGAAGGCCTGGACATGGTGAAGGCGATTTCAGACTTCCAGAACAAACAAACGGGATACGATGCAGCGCTCAAGAGCTACTCGCTGGTGCAGAAGATGTCGCTCTTCGACTACATCACCTGATTCCTCCAAGGGGCGCGGCGCGTGAACGACAACACCATCCTGGGCCAGGTCGCCCTCGGTTACTCCCCCTTCATCGACCGCAGCCGCGCCGTGTCGGCCACCCGCCTGACGGTGTTTCCGCTGCACCCCGAAGCCACTCCCGACGTGGCGCAACTTCTTCATGCCGTGGGCGGCGTCTGGCCGGCCAATGGTGGCAAGGCCTCGCTCAACGTGCTGAGCGAAAACCTGCTGCAAGACCTGATGCGCGCAGCCCCTTCGCCCAATCTGATGGTCGAAGTGCCGGCCTTCATGGCCGTCGACCCGGCCAACATCGAGGCGCTGAAAAACCTGCATGCCGCCGGCACGGTGTTGCTGATCAAGGGCCGCCCGCTGAAAGAATTGCCGCGCGAAGTGCTGCCGTGTTTCACCTATTCCGTCATCGACCTGGCTGACGACCGCCGCATCAATGAAACCAGCGGCGCTGCGCCGGCCGGCGTGGAGCGCAACATCCCCCACGTGCAGGCGGGTGTGCGCACCCTGGCCGAGCTCGAAGGCAGCTTCGCCCGAGGCGCGGCCGCCGTTCTGGGCTGGCCGATCGACGACGTGATCAACATGAGCCTGGCCAAGGGCAAGCAGCCGCAGACCGACCTGCAGGTGATCGTCGAGCTGATCCAGCGCGTCGACAAAGAAGAGCCGATCGAAAAACTCGAAGGCACCTTGAAGCGCGACCCGTCGCTGGCCTTCAAGCTGATGCGCTACATCAACTCTCCGGCCTTCGGCTTGCGCGTCGAGATCAGCTCCTTCCGCCACGCCATCATGATGCTGGGCTACCAGCGCCTTAAGCGCTGGCTGGCGCTCCTGCTCGCCACGGCCGGCAAAGACGGCAACATGAAGCCGGTGATGTTTGCCGCGGTGCGCCGCGGCTTGCTGATGGAAGAGCTCGTGCGCTCGTCGGGCGACGAAGAGATGCGCAATGAGATGTTCATCTGCGGCGTGTTCTCCCTGCTCGACCGCATGTTCAAGCAGCCGTTCTCCGAGCTGCTGAAAACCATTCCGGTGCCCGAGCGGGTGTACCAGGCGCTGGTCGACGGGTCAGGCCCGTATCAACCGTACTTTGCCTTGGTGCAGGCGGTGGAGAACGAGTCGCTGTATGACTTCCGCTCTGCGGCCGAGACGTTGATGCTCAGCGTGAGCGAGATCAACCGCTGCGTGCTGAGCGCATTGACGTCAGCCTCACAAGTAGAGTGAGTTCCTGGCTGCTGAGCGACGCTCAGCGGGCGCACACGCCGCTGCTGGCGTCCGGGCCGGTCAGCGTCACGTTGTTGCTGACCTGCGAGTTGGGCGCCGTCACGTGGGCCACGCTGCTGCCGTTGGCCGGTGTGGGGTAGCAGGCGGTGTTGTTGCGCACCACGGCGTTGCCGTCGGGAACGTCGCCATTCTGGTATTCGTTGTGGCTTGCGTTGATGCCGGTCTGGTAGCTGGCCTGCGTGTTGATGATCAAGTTGTCTTCGAGCACGATGCCCGGCGCCGATTGCACCGCGATCGCGGTGTTGCCGCCGTTGATGAGCCGGTTGCCGCGCACCACGAAGTTGCGGAACCACTCGGCCGTGTCGTAGCCCTGGGTGATCGACATCAGCCAGCAGCCCGCAGTGGCGGCGTCTTGTTCGATGGTGTTGCCTTCGATCAGCACGCCGTCGAGCTGGCCGTGGAAGGTCATGTTGCCGCCCAGGCACACGCCGTTCAGCGCCGAGTTGCGGGTGTAGCGGTTGTTGCGCAGCACGATGTTGCGCCCGCCGTCGGCGTTGCCCGACAGATAGGTGCCGTGGTTGAAGCCGCTGCCGCTGATGTAGTTGTTGCTGTGGAACTGGTTGCCTTCGATCACGCTGTCACTGAGCTGGCCGAGGATGCCCATGGCGGTGTTACCGCTGATGCTGTTGTTGCGGATCAGCACATTGGTCACCCCATGCGGCGCACGGCTCTGCGCATGAATGGCAATGTGAAAGCCGGTGATCTCGGTGCTTTCGATGGTGACGTGGCGCAGGTTGTGGATCAGGAACAGGCCGGTGGCCGAGCTGCCCAGGCCGTCGAGCTTCACATTGCGCAGGGTGTAGCCGCCGTCGTTGCTGGTGTTGTTGTAGTTGCCGAAGTCGATGGCCGAGGCACCGCCCAGGTTGACGCGAAACAAGGGCCGTTCTCCGCTGCCATAGGCGTCGATCACCATCGGCTGGGCCGGGGTGACGTTGTTGTTCTCGAGCCGCACGTTGACCCAGTTCCAGGCCCCACCGCGCTGGAACAGCAGCTGTGCACCGGCGGGCAAGGTGTTGACGTTGAAGCCGCTCAGGTCGCGCTTGGGTGCGGCGCTGCCGGTGCCGGCGTTGCTGTTGTTGCCTGTCACGCAGCCGGCAGCCGCGCCGGCCTGGCAGTCGGAGAAGTAATACACCGGCCCGGCCGGGGTGATCGGCGGGGCCGGCGGTGGAGCGGGCGGCAGGGGCGGCGCCGGGGTGG
>JACMKJ010000138.1 GCA_014380155.1 Rhizobacter sp.
GGCTTGCCCGAGTGACACGCTGCAAAAATCGGCGAAGGCCTTGTTGCCACGCGTCACCACGCCCTCGGGCGATAACCACGCCAGCATGCACGGCAGGGTGTCTGCGTCGGGCAGATCGCTCTCGCGCTGGGCGGGGAGTTGGGTCATGGGGGCCGGTACGACGCGTGTCAATGAGGTGAACGGCCATGATAGCCGGCACCCTGCACGAGGCCTCCCCCTGGCTCAGGCGGTGGGCTGCTGCAGCGCCTCGCGGGCGAGGCACAGATCCTCCCAGGCGCGCGATTTGTCTTCAGGGTTGCGCAGCAGATACGCGGGGTGGTAGGTCACCACCAGCGGCACGCCTTGGTACTGGTGCACCCGGCCGCGCAGGCGGCCGATGGGCTCGGCGCTGCGCAGCAGGCTTTGCACCGCGAAGCGGCCCATCGCCAGAATGATGCGCGGCTGCACCAGCGCGATCTGGCGGATGAGGAAGGGCTCGCACTGCGCCAGCTCGCCCGGCTCGGGGTTGCGGTTGCCGGGTGGCCGGCACTTCACGGTGTTGGCGATGTAGACCTGCTGCTCCGCCGGTGCGTCACCACGCGTGAGGCCAACCGCGCGCAGCATGTTGTCGAGCAGCTGGCCCGACTTGCCGACGAAGGGCTCGCCCTGCTGGTCTTCCTGCTCGCCCGGTGCTTCGCCGACGATCATCCAGTGAGCACGCTCATGGCCCACACCGAACACGGTCTGGGTGCGGCCGCTGCACAGCTTGCAGGCGGTGCAGCCGGCCACCGCCTCACGCAACGCGGGCCAGCCCAGGGTGTCGATGCCCGTTGGGCGCGGGCCGAGGATGGCGGGCGCCGGGGTGTTGCCCGTTTCACGTTCCGGGTCAGGTGCCACGACGGCTGCACGCAACTCTGGTGGTGGCGGCGCTACCTCAGCGGCGGCCTCTGGCGCGCTCCACACGCGGATGCCCATCTCGCCCAGCATGGCGACCTGGCGTTCACTCCAACCCATGGGGTGCTCCCGTCGTCAGGGCCAGGCTCATCACGACTGCGTCTTCGCGGCCACTGGCGTGCGTGCTGCGCGCGGCGGGGTAGTAACCGCGGCGCATGCCGACCTGCACAAAGCCGTAGCGGGCGTAAATGTCGCGGGCGCGCTGGTTGCTCTCACGCACCTCCAGCCAGATTTGTTGTGCGCGCTTGAGGCGGCAGATCGCGCAGAGTTCGTCCAGCATGAAACGCGCGTGGCCACGGCCTTGCACGGCCGGGGCCACAGTGATGTTGAGCAGGTGCAGCTCGTCGACACCTTCCATGGCGACGAAGTAGCCGAGCAACTCGCCTTGCGGTCCGTAGAGCACCTGCGACGGATAACCTGCCGCCAGCGAGTCGATGAAGTTTCCGCGTGTCCAGGGGAAGGGGTAAGCCTGCAGTTCGACGGCGAGCACGCTGTCGAGCTGCTTGACCGTCAAGGGCAAAAGCAGGCGTTCGTCGCGCAAGACGGCACTCATGTCGTCGCCTCCTTGGCGAGACGGATCGCTTCTCGCTCGACCGTGGTCTGCGCCACCTTGTCACGCAGATACAGCGGCAGCGCCTGCGCCGCATCGGTGGTCGCGCCCTCGGCCCAAAGCTGTTGTGCCACCGCGGCCAGCGCCTGGGCACGCGAACGTGGTCGTGCGATGCACACCGCCGCTGCGACATGGAGCCGATCACCAAACGCATCCAGCGCCGAGCCCGCGATCACCGCCGGCGGCTCGGCCTGCCAGCGCTGGTTGAGCGCCTCCACCGCATACAGCGCCGGGGCCGACAGCACCGACCAGCGGCCCCCCTGCCAGCGGTAGGCGCCAGCGTAGATTTCGTCCATGCGCGCATCCATCGCCACCCACACCTCGCTGCCGAGAGGATGCTGGTGGAGCGCGTCTTGCGCCACCAGCATCAGGCTGTCGACGGCAATCACCGGTTTGTCGGCACCAAAGGCCAGACCCTGCGCCACCGAACAGGCCGTGCGCAAGCCAGTGAACGCGCCCGGGCCACGGCCGAATGCAATGGCGTCGAGCTGCGCCAGCGTGCAATGGGCTTCAGCCAGCAAGGCGATCAGCTCGGGGATCAGGCGTGCCGAGGCTTGTGGGCCGCCCGCCAGCTCGCGCACGAGCAGGCCGTGTGGCAGCACCAGTGCCATGCTCATCGCTTCAGTGGAGGTGTCGAACGCCAGCAGTCGGGCCATGGCACGAGTCTACCGGGCGCTTTGCTGCGGACCCCTGCATGCGATCATGCCGCCATGCGCTTTCGCACTCTGTTTTTTACCCTCGCCGCGACCTTGTTCATGGGGGCCAGCCCGGCCGGCGCCAACGCCCTGCCCCCCGATGTCGAAGCCGCACTGCAACGCGCTGGCGTGCCCCGCGAGGCGCTCTCGGTGGTGGTGCAGGAAGTGGGCGCGGTCGCACCCCACCTGAGCTGGCAGGCCCAGACGCCGGTGAACCCGGCTTCGCTGATGAAGCTCGTGACCACGGCTGCGGCGCTCGACCTGCTGGGCCCCGCGTGGAGCTGGACCACACCGGTGTGGATTCAAGGCACCACGCTCAACGGTGTGCTCGACGGCAACCTGGTGATCAAGGGCAACGGCGACCCCAAGCTCGTGCAAGAGCGCCTTTGGCTGCTGATGCGCCGTGTGCAGCAGCTCGGTGTGCGCGAGATCCGCGGCGACATCGTGCTCGACCGCAGCGCGTTCAACGTGCCCGACCAGAACCCGGCCGATTTCGACGGCGAGCCGCTGCGGCCTTACAACGTGCAGCCCGACGCGCTGCTGCTCAATTACAAGTCGCTGCTGCTGACCTTCACCCCCGACCTGGCGCGCGGCATCGCCATCGTGTCGAGCGAGCCGCCGCTGGCGGGTGTGCGCATCGACCAGGGCGTGCCCTTGTCCAACGGTGTGTGCAACGACTGGCGCGCCACCCTGCGCCCCGAGTTGGCCGAACCGCAGCGCATTCGTTTTGCCGGCCACTACGTCAGCACCTGCGGCGAAAAGCAGTGGCCGCTGGCCTATGCCGACCCCAAGGCCTACAACCCGCGCGTGCTGGCCGGCCTGTGGCGCGAAATGGGCGGCAGGCTGATCGGCCGCGTGCGCGACGGCACGGCACCCACCGACCCACCGAGCTTCGAGCTGAGCTCGCCCCCACTCGCCGAGATCGTGCGCGACATCAACAAGTTCAGCAACAACGTGATGGCGCAGCAGCTGTTTTTCACCCTGGCACTGACCCAGCGTGGCAGCGGCACACCGGAGCAGGCTCGCGACCTGCTCCGCCAGTGGCTGGCCGATCGTTTCGGCGAGGATGCACGCGGGGTGGTGATCGACAACGGCTCGGGCCTCTCGCGAGAGTCTCGCCTCAGCGCGAAGCTGCTGGCCCGCATGCTGCAAGCGGCCTATGCGGGGCCGGCCATGCCCGAGCTGATGAGCTCGCTGCCGGTGAGCGGCATCGACGGCACGCTGCGCCGTGCCCGCAACGCCGCCACCGGCCGGGCGCACCTGAAAACCGGTTCGCTGAAAGACGTGGCCGGCGTGGCCGGTTATGTGCTGAGCCATGGCGGGCGCCGCCATGTGCTGGTGGCCATCATCAACCACCCGAATGCCAACGCTGCACGGCCGGCGCTCGAGGCCCTGGTGCAATGGGCCGCCAACGACACGACCCCACCATCCACCCCGGCCCCGCTGCCGGCATCGACGCCAGCTTCCGGCCCATGAACGAGATCACCGAATGGCTGGGTTATTCAGCCGCCAGCCTCACCACCGGCTCGTTTGCACTGCAGGCCTGGCACACCTTCCGCACCCGCGACGTGAGCGGCATCTCGCTCGGCATGTACAGCGCCTTCACGCTGGGCATCGCGCTGTGGCTGGCCTACGGCGTGCTGTTGCGCGCATGGCCGATCATGCTGGCCAACACCGTCACGCTGATCCTGTCGCTGAGCATCCTCGCGATGAAGCTGCTGATCGAGGCCAGGCGGCGCAAGCGCGCCGCCGGCTGAAAGCTCAGAACGGGTTGTTGCGTACGCGGTTGATGGCCAGAATGCCGAGGCGGTTTTGCGCGTTCGCGCCCATGCGGTTGGCATCGGCCCACAGCCAGTCGCTCGCAAAGGTGGCCTCGGCAGCCGTGACGAGATCGGCGGCGAGGATGCTGCAGTTGGGCAGCACCGCCGCCACATCACAAGCCGGCTGGGTGATGTTGGTGATGCCATAGTTGGCCGGCAAACGGGTCATCGACAACACGAGTTCATCGCCCAGCACCAGGCCCACCGCACGGCCACCGTCACGCACGTTTTGCAGGCTGAGGCGCAAGCGCGTGTTGAAGCGCGTGCTCAAGCTGGTCAACAGCGCCACGCTGCCGGGGTTGGTCAGCTCGCGGTTGATGGCGAACGGCGTCAACCCCACGTCGGGCACGGTGGACACGATCACCTTGGCGCCACGGTCGGTGATGCGCACGATCTGCGCGCCCACCAGGTCGCCGGCCTGCTCGACCGCCGCCAACGGGTTGGGCTGGTTCAGCGCATCGATGATGTCGTTCACGCCGACCATCACCGTCACCAAGTCCGTGCGGTTGAAGCTGTTGGTGGCAATGAAGGCATCCACCTGCGCGCTGACGTCGGCCGCCTTCGCGCCAACAGCAGCGCGCATCTCGCCGTTGGGGTTGGCGACGGTTCCAGGACAACGGCCGGGAAAGGCCAGGCCGTAGAAATAGGCCAGTTGCTGCACCCACACCTGGTTGCGTGTGCAGGTGATCGTGCCCACCGGCGGGGTGGCGGTGTCGAACACCACACCGTTGACGGTGTACTTGGTGCCGTCGGTGTTGATGAGGCTGGCCTCGTCGCCGAACACGACCACTCGACCAGGCACAAACGACTCGACCTGCGTGCCGCCGCCGCACGATGCAAACCCGGCCAGGGCCAGGGCGGCCGTTGCGGCACTGCGCATCACATTCCACTTGAACTTCATGAACACTCCAGAAAATCGGTTTCAGCGAGGGGTGGGTCCCGGGGGTCAGGCTGCCGCGGCACGTTGCAGCCGGTCGCGCACGCCGTCCCATTCGGGGGTGGCGGGCGGTTCTTCCACCCAGATGAGATGCGCGCCCTGGTCATCCAGTTCACGCAACACAGCAAACAATTCGTGCGCCGCCGGCGCAGGCTCGGCGGGCATGCGCCGGTAGTGGGCCCCAGGCGCCGCGCTTTTAGGCACGGTGCGGCAATATACCGCCAGCTTCAACGCGGGCGCCTTGGCAGGGTCGTCCAGCATTTGCAGGGCGGTGCGCAACAGGGCCGCGCTCATCAAGCGCAGCTTGGCACGCGGCGCATAGTGCGCCTCCAGCGTGCCCGAGGCGCGCGGCGCGGCCTCGTCGCGGTCGAGCAGAGGTTCGCCAGCCACCGCCTCCAGCCGGGTGCGGCTGATGACACCGGGGCGCAGCAGCACCGGGTGGCCGCGGGTGCAGTCGACGATGCTCGATTCGATGCCACCCTGGCAGGCGCCCCCATCGAGCACCAGCAAGGCCTCGCCCAGTTCGTCGATCACATGGCGGGCCAAGGTGGGGCTGATGCGGCCGAAGCGGTTGGCGCTGGGCGCTGCAACACCCTTCACACCAAGGCTGCTGGCTTGGCGCAACAAGGCCTGGGCGACCGGGTGGCTGGGGCAGCGCAAACCGATGCTCGATTGCCCACCCGCTGCGGCCGCCGCCATGTGGGACAGGCGGGGCACGATCACCGTGAGCGCGCCGGGCCACAAGCTTGCGGTGAGCCGTTGAGCGACCGGCGGCCAGTCGGCGGCAAACGCGCGCGCCTCCTCGGGCGAGGCCACGTGCACGATCAAGGGGTGGTCGGCAGGTCGGCCCTTGGCGGCGAAGATCTTGGCGACCGCGGCATCGTCGTCGGCCCGCGCGCCCAGGCCATAAACCGTCTCGGTGGGAAAGCCCACCAGCTCACCGGCAGCGAGTGCCTGTGCGGCACGCGCCACGGCGTGGGAGTCTTGACCGTCCAGCAGCACTCAGAGCCTGTGAATGAATTCGGCGCGCCCGAGCGGGTGCCCCAAGCGGTGTCGATCTAGGCGCAAAGCGCACCCGTAGCTCGGGCTACGGGGAGCATTTGCAACGACGAGCGGCGCCGCTTGGAGCGCACGAGCGGGTGTGTCGGATTTATTCACAGGCTCTCGGATCACCACGCCGCGAGGCCCAGCAGCTCGGCAGCCTGCAGGGCAGCCGCACGCGCCTGCTGCGGCGTGGCCGCAGTGAAGGTCAGGTGACCCATCTTTCGGCCCTTGCGGGCACTGGACTTGCCATACAGGTGCAGGTGGGCGCCTGGCAGGGCCAGCACTCTGTCCCACGGTGGCGTGGTTTCTGCGTCACCACTGGCAAACCAAAGGTCGCCCAGCAGGTTGAGCATCACCGCACTCGAATGCAGGCGTGGCGCCACCAACGGCGTGCCGGTAAGCGTGCGCACCTGCAGGTCGAATTGCGACTGGTCACACGCATCGATGGTGTAGTGGCCCGAGTTGTGCGGGCGTGGCGCCATCTCGTTGGCGACCAGGCTGCCGTCTTTCAACACGAAAAACTCGACGCACAACACGCCCACGTAGTGCAGCGTGGCAGCGATCTTTTCAGCCGCGGCGATGGCCTGCTGCTGAACGGCGGGGGTCACGTCGGGGGCCGGCACCAGCGTCACCGCGAGGATGCCGTCACGGTGCAGGTTTTGTTGCAGCGGAAAGTGCACCAGCTCACCCGAGGCGCCGCGCGCCACGATCACGCTCACTTCGTAGGCCAGCGGCAGCATCTTTTCCAGCACGCAGGGAACCTGCTTCAGCTCGGCCCAGGCGGCGTCGAGCTGGGCGCGGTCGGCGACACGGATCTGGCCCTTGCCGTCATAGCCCAGGCGTGCGGTCTTCAGCACGCCGGGCAGCAGGTCAGCCCCCACCGCGGCCAGCTGCGAACGGGTTTCGATCAGCGCGTGCGGCGCACAAGGCACACCACAGGCCACGAAGTGCGACTTCTCCAGCGCACGGTCCTGGCAGGTGGCGACCGCATCGCCCGAGGGCGCCACCGGCCGTTGTTCGCCCAGGCGGCGCAGCGCAGCCGCCGGCACGTTCTCGAACTCGGTGGTGATGGCCGCGGCCACTTGCGACAGCTGGGCCAGGCCGGCGTCGCTCAGGTAGTCGGCCAGCACATGGTGGTGCGATACCAAACCGGCCGGGCTGCTCGTGTCGGGGTCGAGCACCGCGGTGGCGTAGCCCATCTGCTGCGCGGCGTGCACGAACATGCGGCCCAACTGGCCGCCGCCCATCTCGCCGAGGGTGGCGCCGGGAGCAATGAAACCCTTGGTCA
>JACMKJ010000139.1 GCA_014380155.1 Rhizobacter sp.
CAGACCACGTGAAGCGTCGCAATCGCTCAGTAGGGCGCCTACCTCTGGGTGCCTATCTTCTGGTGACGACGTCCTGGTCGCCTGCGACGCGAGGACGGCCAGGTCAGATGCCCGGAAGCCGCCCGTGGCCACCGACGCCTGCTGTTTAGGCCGAAGTTCCCCTGCCCGCCAAGCGAGTTTGTCCTTGCGTGACAGGCACTTGGCATGACATCGGGATTCCGGTGTCTGCCTACAACTGGATCTGCTGGAGCAGTTCGAGCGCGCGCTGTTGCTTCGGGTTGGGCGTGGTGAGAACCTCGAACGTCGGCGCGTGGGGCCCGGCCTTGGGCGTGCGGCAGGTATTGCGCACGATCGTGGCAAGCTCGGCCATCAATGTGGCGAAGCTGTGCGCTGGCGTGCCATCGTCCAGCGTATGACGGGCAGCCTTGACCAGTGCCGCCTTGGAGCGCTTGGCCGGTGCCACGGGGTCGCGCGTGACCTTGGCCTTCTGGTCGGCGTCGGCGAACATCAACTCGCGCCAGGCCTCGCGCATGTGCCACTCCACGTAGTAGGCCAGCATGCACAGGAAGATGTGCGAGCGCACCCGATCGGCGGTGCGGTGGTGGATCGGGCGCACCTTCAGGTCGATCGTCTTGAGCGAGCGAAACGCCCGCTCCACGTTGGCCAGCGACTTGTAGTTGCGCACGCAGTCGGGCCCATCCATCTGCGCGGCACTCACCGAAGTGCGGATGACGTAGATGCCGTCCAGCGCCGCCTCGGCGGCGATGGCCTCGAGCTTGCGCGCGAAGCTGAACGTGTTGTCACCGATCACGAGCTCGAAGTGCTTGGCCATCTTGTACTGGTGAATCGCCTTGCCCACCCGCAAGGCGATCTCCTCGCCCACGACGAGCTTGCCCGCATCCACCCGCGCCTTGATCTTCTCCAGGTTGCGCTCGGTGGCCGCGAGCAGCTCTTCACGCTTGTGCGCACGCAGCTTGGCCAGTTCCGGATTGCGGCACGCCACCAGCCGCTCGCCGGGGTACTCCGGTGAACTCAACTCGACAAGGTTGCGCTCGTCGAACAGGTCGAGTTGCAATTGCCCTTGCTCGACCAACGCGCGGATCGACACGCTCTTGAGCGCCGTGATCCAGGCGATGCCCTCGTTCTCGCGCAACTGCGCAATGGCCTTGCTGGAGATCATGCCGCGGTCGCCCACCAGCACCAGTTGCTCGATACCGAAGTCCTCGCGCAATCGCTTGACCTCGGGCATCAGGGTCTGGCTGTCGGCAACATTGCCCTCGTACACCGACACCGCTACGGGGCAGCCGCGCGCATCGGTGAGCAGCCCGTAGTTGACCTGCAGCAGGCCCGGCTTGCCGTCGCGGCTGTAGCCCAGCTTGGCCAGCGGACAGCAACTGCCCTCGAAGTAGCTGGACGACAGGTCGTACAGCACCATGCTGCCCGCACTCAGGTGGCGTGCGGCGAGCTTCTTCTGGACCCGATCCTGGCGCGCGAGTAACCAGTCCATGGCCGCGTACAGGTCGTCCTCGTCGGCGTCAGTCACGCCAAAGTCCTCGGCCAGCGTCGTAGTGTGCCACCAGCGCGTGGTGGCCAGCTTGGTGTGTGGCGCCACGATGCGCGAGGCCACCATCGCCAGCATGAGTTCGCGTTCGCGGCAGGGCTTGGCGCCGAGCAGCGAGGCGACGCCCAAGCGCTGCATGGCCAGCGCAACGCCTTGCACGTGACCGTGCGAACGTGACTGCGTGATCTCGAAGGCCTGCACCACCGGCTGCAATGCCTCGCCGCGCAGGGCCGCGCGAATGGCCTCGATCTGCGCCGCCGACAGACTCGACAGATTGGCCAGCGTGCGCTTGCCGACCTTGGTGCCCTCGCGGAAGGACTCGCGCAGCAGTACGGTGGGGGGTGAGCCGCGGTTTGGAACGACATGCACATGCATGTCTACAATAATAGGCTGCTACGTTGACAATTACAAGTAATCTACATGCCTACATTCTGTCACTCGAAAAGACTCCAATCTCGCATCCGCCCATAGGGAACTTCGACTCAAAACGCGTGAATCGGCCGGGGAACTTCGGTTTAGAGCCTGTGCGTGAAGAGGCACCTCAGCGCGGGGTTGGTGCAGCCCGGTGCGCTGGTGGCGCGACGCCGGTGCCGGCGCGATGGACGGGCAGCACGCGCGTCGCTGGCTATGCGCCAGCCTTCGAGCCGAGGACCACCGCTTCGTGCGATGCTGAAAGCCCCGATGCCGGCCACGGCACGGACCAGTCGCCGGAAAGGACGAACGATTCCCAGTAGTAGGTCGACGCCATCGTGCCCCGTGTGCGACCACCGATCCGCCGGATGGCTTGATTCGCTGCGTCGGTCTGCACACCGGCCGCTGGCTCTGCGTCGGGCGGCATCATGGCCTCGCGCAAGGCGCGGCTGAGATCAGCTCCGGCACGCCAGCTGCGGTAGAACCGGGACA